>DATDQD010000159.1:0-31027 GCA_035292425.1 Bacteroidota bacterium | reverse complement strand
AACCGACCCGGATCGGTGTATAGATCGGGATCTCGCCGAGCAGCGGGACGCCCATTTCGGCCGAAGCCTTGGCCCCGCCCCCGGAGTCGAAGATGTTCTCCCTGTGACCGCAATGCCCGCAAATATGGTAGCTCATGTTCTCGATGAAGCCGAGGACCGGAACGTTCACCTTCCGGAACATGGTAAACGCCTTCCGCGCGTCGGCGAGTGAGATGTCCTGGGGGGTGGTGACCACGACGGCCCCCGAAAGGGGGATCGACTGCACGAGCGTGAGGTGGATATCCCCCGTTCCCGGCGGCAGGTCGAAGAGCAGGTAATCCAGGTCACCCCATTGGACGTCTGACATGAACTGCTTGAGCGCCCCGCTGACCATAGGGCCGCGCCAGATCACGGCCTGCGCGGGGTCGATCAGGAAACCGATCGACATGACACTGACGCCGTGGGCCTCGAGGGGATGGAGCTTTCCGTCGACAACCGAGGGTTTTCGGTCGATCCCCATCATGAGCGGGATGCTCGGGCCGTGGATGTCGGCGTCGATCAGGCCCACCCGGGCGCCGTCGAGAGCGAGGGAGACGGCTAAATTGACGGCAACCGTCGATTTGCCGACGCCGCCCTTGCCGCTGGCCACGGCGATGGTGTTTTTCACGCCCGGGAGGAGGTTGACCCTCCCGACGCCCTGCGTCGTCCGGACGTTCGAGGTCATGGTAATGGCGACCGATCCGACGCCCTCGATGTTCCCCCGGACCGCCTGTTCGGCCTGGTCCCTGAGCTCGTCCCGGACCGGGCACGACGGCGTGGTGAGTTCGATGTCGAAACTCACCGACGTTCCCGCGACCCTGAGGTTCTTGACGAAATTCAGAGAGACAATATCCCTGTGCAGATCGGGGTCTTTGACGATCTTCAGGGCTTCAAGAACGTTCGCTTCGCTCAATGATTGTTTCATGATTTCTCCGTGGTTCCGGTGTGATAAGTCGGTGATTGTGCTGCCGCGGTCAGATGACATTCATTTTCCTTCCGACCCTGCCGAACGCTTCCAGGGCCCGGTCGAGGTCCTTTTTCGAATGGTCGGCCGAGATCTGGACCCTGAGCCGCGCTTCCCCCTTCGGCACGACGGGGAACCAGAGGCCTTTCACGTAGACGCCGTTCTTCAGCAACCGCGCGCTCATCTCCTGCGCCGTCGCGGCCTCCCCGAGCATGACCGGGACGATCGGGTGGGTCCCCTCGAGGATCCTGAAACCGATCGAGGAGATCTCCCGGCGGAAATACTCCGTGTTTTTATGCAGGCGCCTGACGATCGAACGATCGGCGTTCAGGAGGTCCACAGCCGCCATCGCGCCGAAGATGATCGACGGGGGAAGGGAATTCGAGAATGTGTAGGGTCTGGATTTCTGCCTGAGGTATGCGATCATCGCGGCTTTGCCGCTGATGTAGCCGCCCGCGGCCCCGCCGATCGCCTTCCCGAGGGTGCCCGTGATGACGTCGATCCGCTTCAGGGTGCCCGTCGCCTCCGGCGTTCCGCGCCCGGTCTTCCCGCAGACCCCGATGGCGTGGGAGTCGTCCACGAAGACCATGGCGTTGTGCTTCCCTGCAAGTTCCACGATTTTCGGGAGCGGCGCGAGGTCGCCCTCCATGCTGAAGACGCCGTCGGTGACGATGATGCGAAATCGGTAGTTCTTTCCCCGGTCCTCCTCCAGGAGCCGTTCCAGGTCCGCCATGTCGGCGTGGTTGTAGATCTTTTTATCGACAACTTCGGACCTGCAGAGCCTCTGCCCGTCGATGATGCTGGCGTGGTTGAGCCGGTCGCTGTAGAGCACGTCGCGGTACCCCTCGACTCCCAGCTTTTCGTTGATCAGCGCGGCGAAGAACCCCTCGTTGGCGGCGAAGCAGGAGGAGAAGAGGATGGTGTCCTCGCATCCCACGAACTTCGATATTTTCTTTTCCAGCTTTAGATGAATGTCCTGCGTACCGCAGAGGAAGCGGACCGACGCCACGCCGTAGCCGTAGCGCCGGATGCCCCTGATGGCGGCGCGCTTCACCGCCGGGTGGTTCGACAACCCGAGGTAATTGTTCGAGGCCAGCATCACGACCTTCTTCCCCCCGACCCGGACAACCCCTCCCTGGGGACCCTCGAGCGGCGTTTCGAACTTGAACATTTTCTCGGACCGGAGCCGCTGCAGTTCGGCCGCGAAAAGATCATGCGTCATGGGGTTCCTCCCGTTATTTCTGACGACCGTATCATTCGGGCCGCAGCAGGACCTTCAGGGCGTCGCCGTCGTCGATGGCCCCGAACCCCTTCCGGTAGTCGGCGAGCGGGAACTGGTGCGTGACGAAACCCGCCTCCTGGAACCTGCGGGCGAGCCCGCGCCGCAGGAGGTCCGTCATCATGTCCCACGTGGACCAGACCCTGCGACCGATGATCCCGTGGATGGTGACGCCGGGGAAAATCACGTTCTTCGAGAAATCGAGCGGCATCGTCCCGGCGGTGAGCCCCAGCAGAGACATCTCCCCTCCCATCCTCAGGACATGGAAGGCATCCTCGTAGGCGTGGTAGCTACCCGACATTTCGAGCACCGCGTCGACGCCCGCGCCGTGGTTCCGGGATTTCGCGGCCCGGTAGAACTGTTCCTTTCCGGCCGATAACGATACATCAAAGCATTCGTCGGCGCCGAGCGCCCTTGCGACCCTGAAACGGCGCTTCACCAGTTTCTCGTGGGTGTTCCTCCCGTGCGAGGCGTCGGTGACGAAGATCGTCTTTGCGCCCGCGCCCCTGGCGATCGCCACCGACATCAGCCCGATGACGCCCGCGCCCAGGACGGCCACCGATTTCCCCTTCACGGAGCTGAGCGACTGCACGGTATGGGTGGCGTTCCCGATGGCGTCCATGAAGGCCACAATCTCCTCGGGGATCTCCCCCTTCCTGACCATGACGATATTCTCCGCAGGGAGCGCGATGTACGACGCGAACGCGCCGTCCTCGTGGAGTCCCCGGATGACCGTGTTCGTGCAGACGTGGTATTCGCCGAGTTTGCACTGGGCGCAGGTGCCGCACGTGACGTGCATTTCCGCGGTGACGGTGAATTCATCCATCAGGAAATCGGGGAAACCCCCTCCGCGGGCGAGCGTCGCGGGCGTTTTCTTCCCCAGGAATTTCTCCAGCTTCCGGTCGGAGGAATATTTCGCGATGACCTTTTTCGCGAGGATGGCCGCGGCCCGCGGTCCCGCCTCCGCGATCGTTCCGCAGAATTCATGGCCGGTGATGACACCCCCCTCCCCGATCCGGGACATGCTCGTCCGGAGGGAGTCCTTCGAATGGTAGATGCCCACATCGGTGCCGCAGATACCCCCCGCGGTGACCTTCACCAGAACGTCGGTCGGCGAGGAGAGTTGGGGTACGGGGCGTTCGACCAGGGAGAGGCCCTCGGGCCATCTCCCGGACTCGGGGGGTTTCGTCTTGACGAGGGCTTTCATGAGTGTTCAATCCGTATTTTTTCGTAACCTTGCGGCGAAGGACCCGTCGACGTGGTGGCGGTGGGGGAGGGTTTCGACATATCCTTCCGGGGTGACCACCGCCTTCGCGACGAACCCGCCGGCGTCCTCGACTCTAAAATCTGAATGCCTTCCCAGGAAGGCGTCCACCTGCGCCTGGTTTTCCTCCGGTTCGGTGGTGCAGGTGCTGTACACGAGCACGCCTCCCGGCTTCAGCAGCTTCGCGGCGCTGTCGAGGATTTCACGCTGCAGCGCGGCCAGATTCACGATGTCCTCGGGCTGACGCTTCCACTTGATGTCCGGTTTCTTCCGGATGGTCCCGAGACCCGAGCAGGGCGCATCCACCAGGATCCGGTCGGCCGGCTCCGCCGCGAACGACCGGGCGTCGGCCGCGGCGAAGGTGACGTTGGTGATGCCGAGCCTCGCGCACCCCTTTTTTATGAGCTCGAGCTTGCTGTCATACCTGTCCACCGCCACCACGGTCCCCCTGTTCCCCGTCAGTTCGGCGATGTAGGTGGTTTTCCCGCCGGGGGCGGCGCAGAGGTCCAGGATCGTTTCACCGGGCCGGGGATCGAGGAGCAGGACCGGGAACGCGGCGCTTTCGTCCTGGATGGAGAAGTACCCGTCCTGGAAGATCTGCATCCTGGCGATCGGGCCGAGGCTCCTCACCTTCACGAAGTAATCGATCAGCGCCGACCCCTGGTAGGGCACCTGGCTCCCGTCGAGGATGGCCAGGAACTCCGGGGGCGTGATCTTCAGCTTGTTGACCCGGAGGGTCAGCCCGGGTATCTCGTTGTTCGCCGTGAGAAACTTCACGAGTTCCTCGCCCTTGAAACGCTCCGACCAGCGCCGGACCATCCAGATCGGGTGGGAGTGATAGACCGCGAGGTACTGGAGCGGATCGTTCTCGGCGTTGGGGTAATGGATGCCGTCGAGCGTCCGCAGAATGTTGCGCAGGACGGCGTTGACCATGTTTGCGGTCTTCTCTCCCCTGATCCTCTTCACGAATTCCACCGCCTCGTTCACGGCGGCGTAGTGCGGCACCTGCGTCAGGAAGAAAATCTGGTAGAGGCCGACGCGCATGGCGTTTTTGATGTTGACGTCCGACTTGCTGAAATTTCCGTGGGTGAACCCGTTCAGCACCCAGTCCAGCCGCCCCTGCCACCGCATGACCCCATGCACGATCTCCGCCAGGAGTCCCTTGTCCAGATCGGAGAGTTCCGTCGAGCGGAGCTCGGCGTCGAGGAGCTTGTCCAGGTAGGCGTCGGTGCGCTCGACCCGGTTCAGGATCTTGATCGCCATCCCCCTCGCCCCGCCGTAGAGCGTGCCGGTCACGGGAGAGTCGGTCGTTGCGGCGCCGGTCATTTAGCGGATCCCGGCGAGCTCGCGGTCCGATGCCGTGCGCGCGAAAACTTCCCTGACCGTCCTCCCGTACTCCTCGCCGGGACGGACATTTCGCCGTGCCATGACGATTTTCATCACCGCGAATCCCTTCTCCGGGTCGTAGGCGGCGAAGTTCCCGGCCCCGCCCCAGCTGAAGGAGGGAATTTCCTTCGGCGGGAGCCCGGCCCCGAAGACATTGCAGCAGACTCCCACAACCGTCCCGGTGTCGAACATCACGTTGATGCCGCTCTTCGAGTGGTCGCCCATCGTCAGCCCCAGGAACTGCATCCCGGTATCGATCTTTTTTCCCCGCCGGACGATCGAGACGGGCCCGTAGGTGTTTTTCAGGTCGCTGGTGTTCGTGTCGGCACCGATATTCACCCAGCTCCCGAGGTAGGAATGCCCGAGAAACCCCTCGTGCTGTTTGTTCGACCAGGGGAGCATGACCGACGCCTCCACCTCCCCGCCCACCTTGCAATGGTCGCCGATGGTCGTGCCGCCGTAGATTTTCGCGCCGATCTTGATGGTCGCCCCGCTCCCGATGGCCGATGGTCCCATGATGACGGCGTTCGGCATGATCGTGACGTCGGACCCGATGATGACCGGCCCGTTCTCCGCGTCGATCACCACCCCAGGCCTGATGACCGTTCGTTTACCGGCGAAGATCCCGGCCCCCTTCACGAAATGGGCCCCGGGATGATTTTTTCGCTTCACGCCGCGGAGGTCCTTCTTCAGAAGGATGCGGTCCTCTGAAATTTCGCCGGCGTTGAGACGGACCAGGTCCCAGAAATTCGAGAGAGCGCGCGCGGGGACCTCTTCCCGGCGCACCCCCGGAAGGAGGGAAAAATCGGGGAGGCCGGAACTCCAGCCGGAGAACAGGGTCCTCAGTTCTCCTGCATGGAGGTACGCGGCGGCGACGGCATCACCGCAGACGAGGATCTTCGGGGTCCGGGGTTTTTTCCGGAGGACCGTCCGGAGGCCGGTATCCGGGAGAAACCTCCCGTTGATCAGCCAGGTTCCGTCCGACGCCCCGGCATCGCTTTCCATCAGGAGGTCGGGCCGGGCCCTGAATTCGTGGAGTTCCTCGCGTACCGCGATCCTGAAACGGTTTCCGGGCAGGACCTTTTCCCATTTCTGCCTGAGCGTGAGGATGCCGCACGTCAGGTCGAACACCGGCCGTAAATGGACGAGGGGGAGAAAATCGCGGACCTTATCTTCGAAGAGGCAATAGACCATTGTCGTGGGCTGGAAAAAAAACGGAATCCCGGGTCAGCGAGATTCCGTTTCAGTGATCTCTAGGGAACGGTCGACCGGTTCCGGGATTCAGGAAGCGGCTTCCGCTTCCTTCGGTTTCCTGGCGTATTTCTTCTGGAACCTTTCCACCCTGCCGGCCGAGTCGACCAGCTTTTGCTTGCCGGTGAAAAAGGGATGGCAACGGGAACAGATTTCCACCTTCAGGTCGCCCAGCGTGGACCGGGTCTCGAAGGAATTGCCGCAGATGCAGGTAATGGTGGACCGCTTATACGTCGGGTGGATGCCTTTTTTCATCGAAAATCTCTAAAAAAATCAGGTGCTGGGATGAATAATATAAGAAGAAAAGCCCTGTTTCGCAATCGCTGTCAGATTTCCGCCCGGCCGATCCAGTACCCATCCTCGAGGGCCTGGCGGAGTTTTTCGGCTTCCTCCCTGGCGATCGCGGCCGTTGGGTACCTTCCCAATCCTACCCTGTACCACCCGGAGGCGTGCTGGATGAAGGCGGGGTAACCGGCCTTCTCCCAGCGCCCGGCCAGTTCCTCGGCATCGGCCGCATCGTGAAACGCGCTGATGAAAATCGTGTAATCACCTTCGATCGTGGTCAGGCGTTCCCGCAGATCAGGCGACGGTTCATTCTCCGGCCTGGCCGCGGCCGGAGGCGGAGCATGCGGCATTTCCCGCGCCGGAGACGCCGCCGTATCCCGCGGCTGGAGGGCGGTGTTGTCCCGATCTCCGCCGGTCGGAATCACCCCGAACTGGATGAGGAGGAAGAGCCCCGACGCCGTCGCCACAAGGATGAAAATCCAGAGGAGGATATTCCTGTTGCCGCCACCGGTTTCCGGCGCGGGCAGAGTGGGGGGCAGTTGGGGTTTGACCGGTACGGGGTCCTTTTGTTCTTCGGAGTCCTGGATGTTCAGGGGCATGAAATTCTCCCGGTAAATGCACTCGGAGTACTAATGTACGACAACGCGGAAAGGATGTCAAGGAACCGGCGCCCGGTCAATCCGGATTCGGAATCCGCGTGGAGTCACGGAGCGAGTCCGGAGGGGCGAGCGCCGTGTCGACGACCGTCTGTTCCATCATCAGCGATCGGTCCGGTTCCGATTTTCCCAATTTCATTTTTTCCGCCGGCCGCACGTCCCCCTTCCCCGGCTGCGCGGGGGGTACCGTGGAAGGCCGGGGCCGGATGTCGACGGGCGCATTCATCATTTCATCGTCGGCCCTGGCGCCCGGGCGGCTCGCCGTACCGGTCCGCCGCTGCGTCTCCGGGTGAGCCGGGATGGAAGGGGGTAGTTCGTCCGGAAGGGCCTTCTCCGGTCCGGAGCGCACCGGCGGGATCGTCATGGTATCGCCCGAGGGTGACCGATCCCCGTCAACGGCCCTGAACTGCGCGAGATAGATGACGTACGACATTGCTCCGACCAGAAGGAGCGCCAATCCGGGGACAGTGTAGGGCCTGAGCCACGCCGGGAGAATCGTCGCGCGCGCCCTTCCGCGCGCGAGACGCCTGGCGAGCTGTTCCTCGAAATCCGCCGGGGCCTGTATCCGCCGAAGAGCCGAGAGGAGCTTCCTGAGCCGGCCTTCCCTGTCGTCAGTCGATTTCATCGGACTCCATCAACGGCCGCAGCGCTTCCTCGAGCATCGCCCGCGCGCGGCTGAGCCGGGATTTCAATGTTCCCATCCTGATGCCCAGAATCCTGCAGATGTCCTCATATCGCATATCCTCGATGTAAAACAGCACCACCGCTTCCCTGAATGAGTCGGGAAGGTCGTTAAGGGCTTTTTCGATCTTCCCTGCCGCGATGGCGCGCCCCGCCCTGCCGTCCGGAAGTTCGTCCGGGTCGGAAACGTCCCGCCCGGGGCCCTGCGTCGTGCTGGCGGACCCGGATTTCCGCCCGGAGAGCCCCCACTTCCTCCTGCGCAGCTCGGTCCGGGCGAGGTTGGATGCGATGGTGTAGATCCATGTCGAGAATTTCGCCACGTGCCTGTAGGTGTGGGCCTTCTCGTGCAGCCGGACGAACGTGTCCTGCACGACGTCCAGGGCCCCGTCGTAATCCCCGAGGATGCGGCAGGCGAAATTGACGAGCGGATCCTTGTATTTTCCCACGAGGATCGTATAGGCCTCTTTCGAGCCGCGGGTGAAGGCCGACACGAGTTCCTCGTCGGTCATTGCGTCCGTGACGGTCGGCCGGCCTATCATACCTCTCCGGTTATACCGGCGGCGGGGTGCAATTGTTCCCCCGCGGCCCTGGCGGAATTCCGCGTAATATCATAAATAAGCAGGGTCATGATCCGGCGGGGAATGCCGCCGGAGGATTTCAGGGCCAGGTCGGCCTCCCGGAGGGCCATGAAACAATCATCCAGCCGTCCGGAGGAGAAGTTGCGGCGGGCCGCGAGATATTCCCGGACGAAGAACGGTTTGACTCCCAGCAGCGCGGCCGCCTCATCCCGGCCGATCCCGGCCGGGGGAAGAAGCCAGAGTTTCTCGAAATATTTCGTGATCTGGGCGACGCACCTGGTCATGTTCTCCCCGCTGTCGATCATCCCTTCGATCACGGCCAGCGCGTCGCGGGTATTCAGTTCTCCCAGGGAACGCTGCAGGTCGAAGACGGAAAACCGGCGCGAGACGCCGACGACCGCCGCCACGTCCGCCGCGCCGATCGCCTTCCTCTCTCCCATGAACAGCGAGAGCTTCTCGAGCTCGTGGGAGAGGTCCGCCAGCGAACTCCCCACCGAGAGCCGGAGCAGTTCGACCCCTTCCGGTTCGATCGATTTCCCCGCGCTCCTGACCTCCGCCTCGATCCAGGCCCCGATCCTGTCGTCGTACGGCGTCCTGCACTCGACGAGCAACGCTTTTTCTTTCAGCGCCTGGAAGAGCTTCTGGCGGAAATCCGGCTTCGGCGATATCACCACAAGGATCGTGGCGGGGCTCGGGTCGCGCACGTACGCCTCGAGAGGCCCGGTGTCGCCGAGTTTCTCCGCGTCCTTCACGATGACGAGGCGCTCCTTCCCGAGCATGGGGTAGGCGGCCGCCGCCAGCGCAACCTCACGCGACTCCGATTCCTCGCCGCCGAAGACCTGGCGGTTCATCCCGGAGGGATCGCCCCCCGCCGCGATCCGCCCGATCATCTCCGTCGCCCGGTCGATCAGCAGCGGTTCGTTCCCGTGGAGGAGATAGACCCGGGCCGTCTCACCCTTTTCGATCGATCGGCGGAACGACTCGAAGGAATCTTCCGGCCGGCGGTATGGTGTCTGCGTTGTCATAAAACGCGAAACCCGGCGGCGGAACGCGCTGTCGTCCCGCCCCCGGATTTCCCGAGGCCTGTCGGCGTACCGGGGATCCCCGGATTATTTCTTATTCTCTCCGGCGGCTTTCTTTGCTCCCTTGAGATAGACGCTGGTCATCACCACGTCCTTCAGCGGTTTGTTGCTCCCCTTCGTCGCCGGGACCTTGCCGATCGCGTTGACGACATCCATCCCGGAGACGACTTCACCGAATATCGTATGTCTATTGTTCAGATGGGGCGTCGGGACGGTCGTGATGAAGAACTGGCTGCCGTTGGTGTTCGGGCCCGAGTTGGCCATCGCGAGAAGGCCGGGCCGGTCGAATTTCAGTTTCGGGCTGAATTCGTCCTCGAATTTCGCCCCGTAGATGCTCACGCCGGCCGTCCCGGTGCCGGTCGGATCGCCTCCCTGGATCATAAACCGGTCGATCACGCGGTGGAAGATGATCCCGTTATAGTATCCCTTCTGCGCGAGCTGCACGAAATTCTCGACTGTTTTCGGCGCTTCCGTCCTGAACATGGCCACTTCGATCGTCCCCATCGTGGTCTCGATCACGACGATCTCCTTCTTGTCGTTGTCTTTTTGGGCATCCGTCATCGGTTTGTCGGTTCCTTTTGGTTTATCCTGTGCGTTGAGCGTGTGCAGGGTAAATACGAGAGAGAAAAGCGACACGAAGATCGCGAGGTGGCGACGCATACCGGCTCCTTGGCTGATGTTGAGTGTATTGTGAATTGCAAAATGTAAAAAATATCCCGTCGAGTTCCTAACTGCCTGCCTCCGAATCCGCGGCCGGCGTTCCCGCCGGTTCCGGCTTGAGCACCTCGGACATGTGCAGCTGGTCCCGGAAAAAATAAAACAATCCGATCATCGTCACGCCGACGTACCCGATGGCGTGGGTGAGCGCCGCGTAGCTCGCGGCGAGTTCGTCGCTCACCTTGTACAGTCTCGTGAGTGTCTGGATGGTGAAGTAGTGATAGGGTCCGGTGGCGCCGGGCGTCGGCATGATGTAGCCGATGCTGGAGATCGCCTGCAGGACCACCGCGCTGCCGAGGTCGAGCCTGTAAAGACCCGGGAGATCGAACGCGTAGAACGGGAGGTACATCATCAGAATATAGAGTCCCCAGATCACCGCACTGAGCGCCACGATCGTCAGATAATGACGCGGTTCCTTGAGAAAGAGGAAACCGTCGAGAAACGAGTGCGCGACGTGCTCGACCAGTTCCGCCCTCCTCGATGAAAGCTTACGGGTGATCATGCCGAGTATACGGACCACGAGGTCTCTTCGGACCATCAGAAACGAAAAGAGCGCCAGCATCGTCAGGGTGCCCGCGGTGAGCCAGATCCCAGCGCTTTCGAGCCAGGGGAACGCCTGCGTCAGCGGACTGGTGGTGATCACCGGGATGACGGCGATGACCAGGAGGAACGAACAGATGTCGAATATTCTTTCAATAAAGACCGTCCCGAAGGCGGTACTCCGCGAAATGCCCTCCAGTTTGTTGATGGCATAGGGCCTCACCAGTTCCCCGGCCCTCGGCAGGACGTTGTTCATCATGTACCCGACCATCATCGCGGAAAAAAGGTTTCTGAACCCGATCACACTCTTCACGGGGCGCAGAAGATATCTCCAGCGGAGCGCACGCACCGCGTGGCTCAGGAGGAGGACGGGGAGCATGGAAAACGCCCACCAGTAGTTAGCGCGGGAGAGCGCATCCATGAGGCCGCCGAAATCGGTGTCCCTGAAAGCGAGGTAAAGGAAAAGCGCGGACAACAGCAGGCTGAGCGCCGGGCGGAGGATTTTTTTCGATATATCTCTCATGGGGACGGGCGGCCTGGTTTCAGCGCAGATCGAGCACTTCGGCGCCCGGCGGGATCGTGAACCGGAAGGTCGTATCAGGGACGTCCCGGTTCATGGCAATATCGCGCAGTTCATACGTAATTTCGTTTTCGGCGAGGTCGAGCACCCGGAGTTTCAGTATAACGAGTTTCTCCTCGTCCACCCAGATCTTGAACCACCGGACCGGCCGGCCCGCCGAGGCGGGGGTCATCTTGAGGATGGTGGCCTCCACCTTCCCGACCCGTTCCTTCCCGAGGATGACGGAAGCGTACTCCGAGGGGATCCTGACGAGGAGGCGTTCGGGCGTGAGGCTGTTCGGATCGTCGCGGAAGCGGTCGATGATGACCTGGGCGTTGGCTTTCGACCAGGACCAGACGGTCGTTCCGTCGGAAACGATCACGCGGTCATCGAAGGTGATCCGGTAACGGTTTTCCTTCGCGAGCGAGAGCCCGCCCTCCGACGTCTGCCGCGCCTTCGACACGGAGAACACGGTGGTCTGCAGGAACGAGAGCGAGAGATCGTCGATGCGGTCGTACTTCTTCCGCAGTTTCGAGACGAGTTCTGCAGCGTCTCCGGCGGGAAGCGCCGGCGCAGACGGGAGGAGCATCCATCCGCACAGTGCGAAAATGATCAAGACGCGGGGTCCCATGGTCACCGTTCCATGGTCCTGAGCAGGGCGTCGAGCTGTTCGTCCGATTCGAGGAGCACCTCCCTCGCCTTGCTGCCGTCGTATGGCCCGACGATCCCCGCGGACTCGAGTTCGTCGACCAGCCTTGCGGCCCTCGAATACCCGACCTTCAGCCTGCGCTGCAGCAGCGACACCGAGCCCTGCTGGTGCCGGACGATGAGCCGCGCCGCCTCCTCGAAGAATTCGTCGCGCTGTCCGGATCCGCCCTTCAGGGAGGATTTTTTCCGTTCCAGGACCGAGGGGAGCATGTACGGCCGGGAGTATCCTTCCTGCCCGGCGATATAGTCGGTGAGCCGGTCGACCTCATCGGTCGAGATGAACGCGTTCTGGATGCGGGAAGGTTTCGGGCTTCCCGCGGGGAGGTAGAGCATGTCGCCGCTCCCGAGGAGCTGGTCGGCGCCGTTCATGTCGAGGATCGTGCGGGAATCGGTTTTCGACGAGACCTGGAAGGCGATGCGGGCGGGGAAATTCGCCTTGATCACGCCGGTGATGACGTCCACCGATGGCCTCTGCGTGGCGAGGACGAGATGGATGCCGACCGCCCGGGCGAGCTGGGCGAGCCTGGCGATCGGTTCTTCCACTTCCTTCGCCGCCGTGAGCATCAGGTCGGCGAGTTCGTCGATGACGACGACCAGGAACGGCATTTTTACATGAATGATCGTTTCGGTGTTCCTCAGCCGTCCGCCCTTCAGCCGCTCGTTATAGTCCTGGATGCTCCTCACGCCGGCCGCCGCCAGCCGGTCGTAACGGCGTTCCATCTCGAGCTCGACGCTCCGGAGGACGCCGACCGCATCCTCGGGGGTCGTGATGATCTCCTTCTGCAGGTCGGGCGACACGGCCAGGTAGTGGTATTTGAGTTTCGCGTACTGCGTGAGCTCGATCTTCTTCGGGTCGATGATCACGAATTTGACGTCGGAGGGATGCAGCCGGAAGAGGAGGCTGGCCATCAGGGTGTTGATGGCGACGCTCTTCCCCGACCCGGTGGCGCCCGCGATCAGGAGGTGGGGCATCTTCGAGAGATCGTCCACGATCACCTCGCCGGCGATCCCCTTTCCAAGGGCGATCGGGAGGAGCGCCCTGGTCTCCCGGAATTTCGACGTGTTGAGAACGGACCTGAGGGAGACCATGGCCGGGTTCCGGTTCGGGATCTCGACGCCGACCGCGCTTTTCCCCGGAATCGGGGCCATGATCCTGATCCCCTTCGCGGCGAGCGCGAGCGCCAGGTCGTCGGCCAGGCTGACGATCCGGCTGATCTTGACGCCCGACGCGGGGACGAGTTCGTAAAGGGTGATGACCGGTCCGGGCGTGACGCTCACGCTCTCGATCTCGACCCCGAAGTGCGCCAGCTTCGACTGGACGAGCCCCGCGTTGGCTTCCAGCTCGTCCTTGTCGACGTTCTCGCCCTGGCGGGGCTGGTCGAGGATGTCGTACGAGGGAAGTACGTAATCGATTTCCTCGGCTTCGGCGGGGCCTGCTGGGCCTGTTAAGCCCTCGAGGATTGACCCGTGCGCGGGCCTCCCCGCTCCTTCGTCCCACGTTGCGGGCCCCTCCCCCGGCTCTTCTTCACCGTCCAGGGGGCGCTTCTGAATGTCAATCCGCAACGGTGTCCCGGGGGTGGAGCCCTCCGCCTGCGCGTCTTCCGGCTCATCGCCGGGATACTCGACTGGGAGATCATCATCCTCCTCTCCCGCCGCGATTTCGTCCCCGGCGTCCTCCCCGTCCCGGTCCGGGGGATCGGAGACCGCCTCCGCAACCCGGATTCCGGGCCGACCCTGGAACGCTCCCCTGCCGGCCGGCGGAGAGGACGGCTGAGCGTCCGATGAGGAAGCGGGAAACGCTGCGGTCCGATTTCTCAATCGCGCGGCGAGCGCGCGGCAGAGAGCCATGAATTTCTCGAGCGACGCCCCGAGGTCGACGTTCAGGAGATAGACGACCGCCGCGGCGATCGCGGCGAAGAGGAATATCAGCGCGCCGATCGACCCGAGGAGGCTGACCAGGATGTCGGCCGCGAATGCCCCCACGAGCCCGTGCCATTGCTTCCCCACCGAATCAACCGAATACTGCAGCGTCCCGAACGACGCGGAGAGGAGGAGCATGAACAGAAGCGCATAGTTGGTCACCAGCACCGGTTTTTCCCTGGCGCGCCCGGCGAGCAGGACGCCGCACCACATCACGATCAGGAGCGGGAACACAAGAGAAAAATATCCGACGGTGAGATCGACGAAGAAATGGGCCGTGAAGGCCCCGAAAAGTCCGAGGCGGTTGTCCAGCTCCGACACGAGGGATTTGACGTTGTCGTCGAACGGCAGACGGAATGCATCGAGAAGCGAAAGGTCGTCGAGGATGACCTCGTCGGCGGCGCCGTAGGAAAGAATGCTCAGGAGGAAAAAGATTCCCGCGAGTATCCCCGCCGAATACGCAAGGATCCGGTTCCGATCGCCCGGCCTGCCCGACGCCTTTTTCCGTGGAGTGGTTTTCGGAACGTTTTTGATCGGTTCGTCCATCCCCGGAGTTTCCTCCCTGATCCTTCCCGGCTTAGCCACTGGCATGGAGCTTGAGGACCGTCCCCGCGAGCCTCGGGAGGACGGGGACCGAATCGATCGCCGCGCAGATCTCCAGGTCTTCCCCGAGCCCGATCGAGGCCAGGTAACGGCCGTGTTCTGTATTTTTCAGCATCTTGAGGATCGCCTTCCCGTGGCTTTTATCGAGCGTCATCGCGGCGACGGCGCTGTCGTTCAGCTCGAGTTTCCCGGTGAAGTCCTCGCTGAACCGGTTCAGGATCCGGCCCGCGCAGACCGCGTCTTCCATGGAAAAGGAATTTTCCTTCCCCGCGCAGAGAAGGACGAAGTCCGATCTCAATTCTGCGAGGAAGTCGACGATCCGGGAGAGGTTCACGAACCCCCCCATGACGAGGTTCCTGGCGTGCTTCCCCTTGACGACGGCGCTCGTCCCGTTCGTGGTCAGGAAGATAATCGATTTTCCCTTCACCATCTCGGACGTGAATTCCCGGGGCGAGTTCCCGAAGTGAAATCCCTCGATCATCCGCGCGTTTCGTTCGCCCGCCTTGAGAGTGACATCGGAGGAAAGGCCCCCGGCGATTTTCATGGCGCTCTCGATGTTGTTCACCGGGATGATCTGCTTGGCGCCCCGGTGGAGCGCCGCCGCGATCGAAGTGCCCGACCTGAGGACGTCCAGGACGACCACGTTCCTGTCTTTCAGCTGGAGTTCGTCGAGGCGGAGGGCGGTGAAGTGGACGTCGGCCCTGATGGTGGCGGTTTGCTTCATGCGTTCGATTTCACGAATGGGAGTTGAACGGTGGTTGCGGGCGCTGATGTGCCGCGGATCATGACCGTGATCGGCCGGCCGGGCCCCGACATCGCCGCCGGCAGGTACCCCAACCCGATCCCGCGGTCGAGCGTCGGGGAGAGCGTTCCGCTCGTCACCTCGCCGACCTGCCTTCCGTCCGCGCAGAGCGGGTAGTGCCGGCGCGGCACAGCCCGCGGTTCGTCGAGCGTGAAGCCGGTCAGTTTCCTCACCGGGCCCGACTCCTTCACCTTCAGGAGGGCGTCCCGCCCGATGAATTCGCCCTTGCCGGGTTTGGTGATCCAGCCGAGCCCGGCCTCCAGCGGGTTTGTCATCTCGTCGATGTCGTTCCCGTAGAGGCAGAAGCCCATTTCGAGACGGAGGGTGTCGCGGGCGCCGAGCCCGGCCGGCTGGATGCCGTGGGCTCCGCCCGCCGACATGACCGCATTCCAGATTGTACGCGCCGAAGCCTCCGACGAGTCGAAATAGAGCTCGTACCCCGCCTCCCCCGTGTACCCGGTCCTGGAGACGAGCGTCCTGACCCCGTGGATGGAAGCATCGGTCCAGCTGTAATAGACCATCGCCGAGAGGTCGCGGCCCGTGATTGCAGCGAGGAGATCGTGCGAACGCGGTCCCTGGACCGCGAGGAGCGATGTCTCGTCGCTCTTATCGCGCACCTCCACGGACATGCCGGAGGCCGCGTTCCTGATCCACGCGAGGTCCTTGCCCAGGTTCGAGGCGTTCACGACGAGCATGAACGAATCCCCCATGTGGTATACGAGTAAATCGTCGACGATGCCCCCCCCGGGGGTGCACATGGCCGAGTACTGGACCTTCCCTTTCGCGATCCGGTAAACGTCGTTGGTCGTGATCTTCTGGACGAGCGCGGCGGCGTCAGGCCCGGTGATTTCGAATTCGCCCATGTGCGAAACGTCGAAGAGCCCCACCCGGTTGCGGACCGCGCGGTGTTCCTCGATGATCCCGGCGTAGGAGACCGGCATCAGATACCCACCGAACTCCACGATCTTCGCGCCCAGCTCCCTGTGAATGTCAAGAAAAGCGGTTTCCTTCATGGATTCAGCGGGGGGCCTTCTTCCAGTCCGCCAGGAATCGCTCGAGACCGATGTCGGTGAGGGGGTGTTTGAGGAGCTGGGTGAGCACCTTGTACGGCATCGTGGCGATGTGCGCGCCCATGGTCGCGGAATCGACCACGTGCAGCGGGTGGCGGATGCTCGCCACCAGCACCTGCGTTTCGAACTGGTAATTCCAGTAGATCGTGAGGATCTTCTGGATGAGTTCCATGCCGTCCTCGCTGATGTCGTCGAGCCGTCCGACGAAGGGGCTGACGATGTAGGCGCCGGCCTTCGCAGCCAGGAGCGCCTGGTTGGGGGAGAAACAGAGGGTGACATTGGTCCGGATGCCTTCGGCTTTCAACGTTTTGACCGCGCGGAGCCCGTCCCCGGTGAGCGGGACCTTCACCACGATGTTATCGTGGATCTTCGCCAGGTCCCTCCCCTCCTTCAGCATGCCGGCGACGTCCGTGGCGATCACCTCGGCGCTGATGTCCCCCTGGACGATGGCGCAGATCTCTTTCAGAAGGTCCTTGAATTCCATCCCCTCCTTCGCCACGAGGCTCGGGTTGGTGGTGACGCCGTCGAGGATGCCCATCGCGGCGGCGCTCCTGATTTCATCGAGGTTTGCGGTGTCAATAAAAATCTTCATCGGCGTTCGGTGATTATCCCTTGAATTCCTGTGTGATGTCTTTGTCCTGCTTCGGCGAGTAAAATTTGAACTCGGACGCGGGGGATCTCGGTTCGGCCTCGATCGATATCAGCAGCCTGTACTTCAGCATCATTTTTCTCAGCCTGTTGAAACTTCCCTCCCGGAGGTAATCGGCGATCGTGGGATGGACGGTGATCTGGAGCCTGAACTCGCGCGTTTCGGCCTTGAACCTCCTCACGCCCCGTTCGATCTGGTTGACGACGCTCGATCGGGTCTGGACGAGCCCGCCCCCGCCGCAGACAGGGCACGCCTCGCTGAAGCTGTGCAGCACGCTCTGCCGGATGCGCTGCCGGGTGACCTGCACCAGGCCGATTTCGGTCATCGGCAGGACCGTGACCTTGGCCCGGTCCTTCCTGAATTCCTTCCGGAGTTCGTCGTACACCTTTTTCCTGTTCCGCTCGTCCTCGAGGTCGATGAAGTCGGCGACGATGATGCCGCCGAGGTCCCTCAGCCGGAGCTGCCGGCAGAGCTCCCGGGCCGCCTCGAGGTCCGTGCGCAGGGAGTTGAGCTCCTGCTCCCGCTTGGCGGCATAACGCCCGCTGTTCACGTCCACCACGACCATGGCTTCTGTCTGCTCGATGATGAGGTATCCGCCGCTCTTCATCCAGACCTTGGGGCTCAGACAGACGGCGATTTCCTTCTCGATCCCGTAGGCGTCGAAGATCGGCTCCCGCTCCCGGTACAGCTCCACTTTCTCCATCAGCGCGGGGGAGGTCATCTCCAGGTACGACCGGATTTCCTTGTGCAGCTTTTTGGAGTCGACGACCACCCTCTCGACGGAGTCGGTGAAGAGGTCGCGGATGACGCTGGAGGTGGTGGCCATGTCCTTATAGAGCACGGCCGGGGCTTTTTCGTTTTTAAGGGTCTGCTGGATCTCCTTCCATGTCTGCAGGAGAGACTCGAGGTCCTGGCGCAGGGTCGCTTCGTCCTGGTCGTGGGCGACCGTCCTCACGATGACGCCGAATCCCGGCGGCAGGATTCCCCGGAGGATGTGCCGGAGACGCCTCTTCTCCTTGAAGTTGTTCAGCTTCTTGGAGATTCCGATTTTTCCGTCGAAGGGAAGGAGCACCAGGAACCTGCCGGGGAGGGAGATTTCGGAGGTGATCCTGACCCCCTTTTTGCCGACGGGCTCCTTGGTCACCTGGACGATGATGTCCTGGCCCTTCTGGATGTCGGGGATCGGGAAATGTCCGCGGCCGTTGTCGCGGCCGCCTCGTCGCTGCTGTTGCTGGTGCTGGTGGGGGGGCGCCGAGGCAACGGGCCGGCCATCGGGGGACGGCGCGTTCTGGCCGGATTGACCGGGCTGGGACCCTTCCTCGCCTTCGTCGGACCCCTCGTCGGTGTCGACGTCGGAATCCTCGCCGAGGAGGGACGAATATTCGTTCAGGGAGTCTCCGATGTCGGAGAAGTGGAGAAAGGCGTCCTGCTTCAGTCCAAGTTCGACGAACGCGGCCCGGATCCCGGGCATGACCTTGGCGACTTTTCCAAGGAAGATATCCCCCACCAGGCGTTCTTTTTCGGGGGTCTCGACATAGAGCTCAGCGAGCCTTCTGTCTTCGGTGATCGCAATCCTTATTTCGTTTGCGGTGGCATTGATGATGATTTCTTTTCTCATAGGTTGCTCTTCGTTCGCCGTGGTCTCCCGGGAGTCCGGCCATGTCGCGGGCCAGAGGAGGTTCCGTGAAGACCGCCGCCGCATTGCAACGTCGCCCGCGTGCTGATGTCGGGGCAAGGGACCGGAACGAAGAGGGCATTTCCCCCGTGAGGGGAGAAAAAATCTTCAAGAATAGATAACCCAGCATCGTTGACCTGGAACCTGTTGCCGGCGCAGTGAACATTAGTGTGATAAAAATTGGGTTAATTTAGAGGATTACTCGAAACAAGTCACCGAAATGTAAGTATTTTTTCATTTCCCCGCAACGGGCCGGCCCCACATCCGGGCTCTTTCCGCGGGGGGGAGAAACCGGTCTGAAATGGGGGAAAACGGGATCTCGGCGGGGGAAATAATGAAGGCCAAGCTACCCCGTGTCACACAAACATGACATCCTACCGTTGCTTCCTTCCGGACCTGGCGGGGTTCGGAGGCAGTTTATTGCACGGGACTTGGCCTTCGGTTGAGTATACGCATCCCCCGGCAGAAAAACAATACGGCATGACGGGGGCGTCCTGGTCCGGGGTCGTTCCGCCCTGGTCCCGGGTCAGGTCGCGCTGACGCGCCGGATCGCGTTGAAGAGGTCCTCGGTGTCGAACGGCTTGGTGAGGTAATCGCCTGCCCCGAGCCTCACCGACTCCATCGCGATCGTGAGGTCGTCGACGGCGGTGAGCATGATCACGCGGGACTTCACGCCGCTCTCCCGGATATGCCTCAACACGTCGATCCCCCCGACATTCGGCATCCTGATGTCCAGCAGCACGACGTCGAATGCCGTTTTCCCCAGTTTTTCGATCGCCACGTCGCCGTCCTCCGCCAGGTCCACGTCATATCCCTCCTGTTCAAGCTGGCTCTTGAGGAGCGAGCGGATCGCGGCTTCGTCGTCGACACAGAGTATGCGTACTTTAGAAGTCATGAATTCTCCTGGTGTTTCGTCGGTGCCTGCGTTCAGTGATGGTGGACGTTCGCGGGGAACGTGTGGGCGGTTTTCTCCCACTTCAGGTCTTTCTTCCTGAGTATCGCCCTGAAAAAATGCAGCAGCGCCCTCCCCGTGGCGGTGAAATTGATGACATTCGCGATCGGAAGCCGGAAGACGCTCAGGAACCCGGGCCAGAGCCCGTACACCCGCCGCACGGAAATGAACCGGTGGAAAATCCGCCAGAGCATGATCAGGCTGTCGATCACCACCAGGTTCCAGAGCATCGTCCCCTTCACCACGACCGGGGGAAGCTGCTGGTACGCCGCGAACCCGAATCGGATCGCCTCGTAGGCCATCAGGTAGAGCACGACGATGTAGGCGAAGAAGTTGATGGTGTTCGTCAGGATGGCCTTCCGGTCGCGGTAGAGGACGAACCTGAACCTCGCGTCGCCCTTCCACCCGATGTTGTTCCAGGCCTGGAGGCAGATCCCCATGATCCACCGGCTCTTCTGGCGGATGGACGCCTTCATCGTATGGGGGAAATACCCTCTCGTGCCGCAGTCGATGCCGAACGGCTTGTAGGCGAAGAGGAGGTTCGCCTTCCCGAGGGCGAGCCGCAGTGCGAGGTCGTAATCCTCCGTGAGAGACTTCGCGCGGAAAATGTTCCTGGCATAGGAGGTGCCGATGAACTCGATGATCCACCGGTTGAACGCGGTGCCCACCCCGGCCGAGGGGACGAACCCGCTGAAGTACTGGCGGACGAGCACGTCCTTCGTATGGTGCTCGGCGAACTCGTCGGAATACGTCCAGTGAACCAGGTGTGCGTGGCTGGTGTGCAGGGGGTAGACGGGCATCTGCACCATATCGTGTTCCGGGATGAAGATGTTGTTGATTTTCAACGAAAGCGGGTGGATCACGTCTTCGGCGTCGTGCATGACGATGATGTCGTAGCGGATACCGGTCTTGTTCTCCCACCGGAGCATCCCCTGGTGGATCTGGTTCAGGTTGTCGGCCTTCGTTGTCGGCCCGGGGCGGTCCGAGATGACCGCGTGGACGTTGGGAAACCTCCTGCTGACGCTTTCGACCTTATAGATCGTCTCCGGGTCATTCGGGTAGACGCCGACGAAGACATCGTAGTTCTTGTACTGGATCGTGTCGACGGCATGCGTGAGCATCTGCTCGATGACGTTGTACTCATGCCAGGCGGGGACGAAAATCGCAGTCGGTTTTTCGGGGACCTGGTTGAGCCGTTCCGGGCTTGCGTCCCGGTACCGGTTGAATTTCTTCCGGGCGAAAAAGTGGTGGAACCAGTAGTAGACGTCGATAAAGAGGTCGTCGAGGCCGCTGAGGAACAGGAACGCCGCCACGAGGAACGTCGCGAGGAAGAGCTCGTCGTAGGAGGACCTGAAAAATCCGATGAGCCAGTCGATCATGGTCAGAATTCGCGGTCGAGGACGAGGAAGAACCGGACCGCGTCATACTGCGCGGGATAGAAGAGCGCCCTGCGCTGCCTCATCGCATCGGTGTAGCCGGCGTAGAACCCGTGATGGTACTCGACGAGAAGGAAGAGGCCCCAGTCGGGATCGGGAGTGAACCGGAGGCCGGGCCCGATTTCAAACAGGTTGTTGTAGAATTCCCCGTCGGTGTCGAACGCCGCGTCGCCGCGGAGATAGACGTCCAGGAAAGCGCGTGACACCTCCGCCACCCTCCCCCCGAGCCTCCCCTGGGCGTAGGTGATGACGTTGTCGTACCTGGAATAATATCCCGAAGAGAGGAAGCAATCGGCCATGAGCGTCAACGGCGAACGGAAATCGTCGTGGACGAGGAATTCCGGATAGATGCCTGTACCCCCAGTCGCGACCAGCCTGAAATCGCCGCGGGTCGCGGTACTGCCGTTCCGTTCGATTAGGTCGAAGGCGACCCCCTCCTGCGCATCGATCCAGAAATATGGCGACGGCCGGTACCGGATCCCCGCGGCCATTAAAAGAATGTTGTCGGAAATGATCGTCGGGGCCGGGCCCGAACCGGACGACCTCGTATCCGCGGTCATCCACGCGATGCCGTAGGCGCTGAGAAGTTTCCCGGGGAGGAGATCGTACCCCTCCTGAACATACGACTGGAGAAACCATCCGTCCCACCGGGTGTCGTAGAACGCGGCGCCGTAGAGGCGTGTCCACCAGGGTGAACTTACCCCGGCCGGTTCTCCCTGGTAAAGCTTCAAAAGGTCGCCGAGAGGGCGGTTTCCGGGAGAAGAAACGGGGCTCAGACCGGCGCGCGGCTCAGGCTCACCGCCCCGAACCACCCCAACGCCGAGAAAACAGAGGGGAAGGATGAAGCGTAAATGGTGAAAATGCGGTCCGTCGGTACTGAACATTAGCGAATTGGGTGGAACTGTCGTAATAAGGTTTCCAAAATATAAAAAAAATGCCCTGTAAACAAATGACCGGGATCACTCCGGCGATAACGATTTCTGCCCCGAAAGAGTGAATTTTGGGGATGTGACCCCCGGGGTAGCTACCCCATCAGGGGATGGATTCTACCTGAACGATTTTGTATATCGTCAACATCCACCCGACCATCCCTCCCGTCGTCACCAGATACCTTCTCCCGATTTAAAACCTTGCAGGAGGCACTCCCCGTGCTCAACAGAATCTGTCACACCACATTGCGCATCTTCATTTTCCTCGCTCCGGCATGCTCTCCAGGCCCGGCACCGGCCCAGTCTCTTCAACCCATGTTCGTAGAGCGATTCGACACATCATCGCCTCCCGCCTTTCCTGCGGGGTGGTCCTCTTCCGCCGCGCGCGACCCGGATGGCGATTTTACGACCACGTCCTCCGGAGCATATTCACCACCGGCGTGTGTCGTGAGTTCAAATGCTGCGATCCCACAGACACTGACCTCCCCCTGTCTGGATTTACGGGATTGGCGGGAGTGTGTGCTCCGCTGGATGGAGCGCAGGTCGGCAACGCACGATGCGTCGATCGTCGTCGAAGCCTCGACCGACGGCGGAGCAAGTTTCCTTCCCGTTGCGGACGATACGCTCCGGCCAACGGGAGGAACGTCGTTCGTGGAACGACTGATCCGACTGCCCGATTGGATTCAGGGACAACCTGCGGCGCTCGTCCGGTGGCGAGTGACCGGTGACGGGACAGGGGCGACGGGGACCATACGGCTGGACGACATCTCGGTTGCGGGCCGCCCGCGCCGGGACCTTTCCCTGTCGGCCGGCTGGACGTCCCCGTCCCATCCCCTTGCCGGGGATGAGGTTCGCTGCGGCGGCCCCGTCGTCAACACGGGGTATGAGGCGGCCGCCGATGCGCGAGTGGAGTGGGCGCTCGACCTGGACGGAAACGGAGTCCCCGATCTGTCGGAGTTCCAGGGTTCGATCGAACCTGGCGCCCTCCTCCCGGGAGATTCCGGCGCGTATGAATTCGGTTTTACCCGTCCCGGGCCAGGCCCGCTCGCTGTTTTCGCGATCGTCAGATCCGACTCCGACATGGTGGCGGCGAACGATACCGTGCGTTTTCAGCTCTCCGCGGCGGTCGCACCCCGCGCCGTCGTCGTCAATGAGATCATGTACGATCCCCTGCCCGGCAGGGCGGAATACGTGGAGCTCTTCAATCGTTCCGGCGATACGATCAACCTGAGGGGGTGGCGGTTGATCGACGATGAGGACGACACCACGGGAGGCAGGCTCGGCGCCGGCGACATCATTCTCGGACCGGGGGGCTATCTCCTGTGCTCACCCGACACCACCATGCCGGTCGACTATCCCGGCATACCCGGGGAGGCACGGATCATTGAAGGAATGCGCGACCTGTCCCTCAACAACACCGGAGACCTTCTCCTCCTTGTCGATGCAACCGGCGCCACGATCGATCGTGTCGGGTACGACCCCCAGTGGCACACCCCGGCCCTCGGCATCACGCAGGGCCGCTCACTGGAACGGATCGAATCTTCGGCCGTGGGAAGCGGGACATGGAACTGGGGGACGTCGGCGGGGAGTTCGGGCGGCACGCCCGGATACCGGAACAGCCTCACCCCGGAACGGGCCGTGCGGGACGACCGGCTGAGTTGTTTTCCGAACCCATTCTCGCCCGACGGCGACGGGCTGGATGACGTCACTCTGATCGGGTATCGCCTGGATGGCGGACCGGTGATTGCGAGGGTGCGGATATATAATCAGGAGGGACGGCCGGTCCGCATGCTGACGGGCAGCGAGTACGTCACGGGGATGGGATCGTTCGTCTGGAACGGCCACGACGACCGGGGACGGAAGGCGCCGATCGGGATGTACGTGATCCTGCTCGATGCGGTGGATGCATCCGGCACGGAGGCGTTTTCAGCAAAGGGAGTCGTTGTGGTTGCGGGGCGGTTGTGATGCCCCCTCGGCGCGGATGCCGGGAGAAGGCAAACGTCCCACGGCAGCCGGGAGCTTCGGGATTACCGCAGGCTCAAGTTTTCTCGCCCGATGGCGGGCCGGATGACGATTTCCCTTTCTCCTTTTTGTCCCCCGAGGGGCCGGGTTTTTCGGCCGGGACGTCCGCCGGGGGTTTTTTCTCTTTTGATGAGGTCGCCGCTGAAGCGCCCTTGTTCTTGTAGTCGGTCAGGTAGAATCCGCTCCCCTTGAAGACAAGGCCCGAGCCGGAGATGAGCCGGATGAGTTTCTTCTTCCCGCACGCGGGGCATCTGGTGAGGGGATCCTCGGACATGCCCTGGAATTCCTCGAACTCGCGCTCGCACGCCTTGCACTTGTAATGATAGGTGGGCATCCTGCCGTCTCCCCGGTTCAGCTGTTCAATAATTTTTTCAACGCCGCCCCGATCCTGTCGGCGGCCTCGGTGATGTCGCTCATCGAACAGGCGTACGAGAGCCGGAGGTGGTTGGGCGCGCCGAACGCCGTCCCCGGCACCACCGCGACCTTGGCCTCCTCCATCAGGTACGCCGCCAGATCCATGTCCGATGCGATCGGTCCGGCTTTGTAAGGAGCCCCGACGCAGCCGCTCACATCCGGGAAAACGTAAAAGGCCCCCGACGGGGGTTCGAGCTTCAGGCCCGGGACGGCCCGGAGCCTGCCGGTGAAATAATCCCTTCGTTTTTTAAATTCCTCCACCATCCGCTTCACATCGCCATCGGGCCCGGTGAGCGCCGCGACCGCGGCCCGCTGGGCGATTGAGTTGGCGTTGGAGGTGGCCTGGCTCTGGACTTTCGCGGCCGCCTGGATGACGTCTTTCGGGCCTCCCATGTACCCGATCCGCCACCCCGTCATCGCGTACGCTTTCGACACCCCGTTCACCGTCACGACCCGCTCCCGGACGCCGTCGATGCTCCCGATACTGTCGTGCCGGGCGCCGTCGTAGAGGATTTTCTCGTAGATCTCGTCGGAAATGACATAGAGCCCCGACGAGGCGACGACCTCCGCGAGTGCCTCGAGCTCCCGCTTCGTATGGACGGAGCCGGTTGGATTCGACGGGGAGTTCAGGATCAGGACCTTCGATCGCGGTGTAATTGCCTCCCTGAGCGCACCGGGCGTCACCTTGTACCCTGTCTCCCGCGAGGTCTGAAGGATGACCGGCACGGCGTCCGCGATCCTGGCCATCTCCGGGTAACTGACCCAGTAGGGGGCCGGGACGATCACCTCGTCTCCCGGGTTGCAGATGGCGAGCAGGGCGTTGAAGATGGAATGTTTCGCCCCGCTCGAAACGAGGATCTGAGCGGTATCGAAATTCAGGCCGTTGTCCTTCAAGAATTTCTCGCGGACCGCGGCGAGCAGTTCGGGGATCCCGGCGTTGGCGGTATAATGGGAGAAGTTGTCGCGGATGGCCGCGATCGCGGCCTCTTTCACATGGTCGGGCGTGGGGAAATCGGGTTCGCCTGCGGTCATGCTGACAATATTGACTCCCTGCGCCTTCAGCTGGTTGGCCAGGCGCGTCAGGGCGAGCGTCTGGGATTCCTCGACGGCCGCGATTTTTCTTGAGAGCGTCATCGTCGCTTCTTCCGGGAAACGACACTCTTCGAGGCGAGCATCCGGCGGACGTGGGGCGGCACGAACTGCCGCACGTCTCCGCCGAGCCGGGCGATCTCGCGGACGATGCTCGAATTCAGGTAGGTGTACTTCTCGTGGGGCATCAGGAAGACGGTCGTGATCTCGCGGGCGAGTTTCCTGTTGGTGAGCGCCATCTGGAACTCGTACTCGAAGTCCGAGATGGCGCGGAGCCCGCGGACGATTGATGTGGCTTTCACCTTCCTGGCGTACCGCACCAGGAGACCGTCGAACACCTCGACGCGGACGTTCCGGTGGTTCCGGACGGCCTGCCGTACCATGGCGACCCGCTCCGGGTCCGTGAAGAGAGGCTGCTTCTGGGCATTGGTTGCGACCAGGACGATGACGCGGTCGAAGATGTCCGCGGCGCGCTCGATCACGTCGAGGTGTCCGTAGGTGACCGGGTCGAATGTGCCCGGGTACAGGGCTGTTCTCATGCTCCGCTCCTGCTGCGATCGTCTGTGTGCTGGAAGAACGATACATCGGTGCCGCCGAATGTCCGGGTAAACGCCGGGACCGCCGGGGGATCTTCCGCGAATCCCGTTCCGCGTCTGTGCTCCACGATCAGGTATCCCCCCTCGGCGAGAAGTCCGGAGGCGAGGATCAGGCCCGGAAGGGCGGCGATCCGCCCGAAGGCATAGGGAGGATCCGCGAAGATCAGTCCGAATATACCGCTATTGCGTGAAATAAACCCGACGGCGTCGGCCTGTACGATGTCACAGGCGTCGGCGCACCTGAGTACCGAGGCGTTCTCCCGGATGACCTTCACTGCGGAACGATCGTTGTCGACGAACGTCACGCCCGCCGCGCCTCGGCTGAGGGCCTCGAACCCGAGGCTCCCGGTTCCGGCGAAAAGATCGAGGACGTCGATGCCGTTCAGGTCCAGCCGGTTCTGGAGGATGTTGAAGATCGCCCCACGCACCTTGTCGGTGGCGGGTCTCACCCCCTCGGCGACGGGACCCGGGAGGATCCTGCCGCGGTACGTGCCTGCGATGATCCTCATTGCCGCCGGAGCGCGCAACCGATCACGGAGGCGAAACGGTACTCGAGGCCGGCGAACTCGTTCTTCCGGGCATACCGGCCCTTGAGCCTCAGCTTCCTTGCCGGGTTGAGCATTTCCACCGGGATCCCCAGCTTCGTCCGCGCCGCCAGCACCAGTGCATGGGTCGCCCCCGCCCCGCTGAGGTAGGTTTCGTCAACTTTTCCGGCGAAAGCAGTCAGACCCAGAAGTCGGATCAGCCCCTCCTGGTCCGTGACCTGGGTGCAGACATGCCGCTCGAGCTTCCCCCTGTTCAGGACCCCGGCGTCCACCCTGTCCCCCTCCAGCGTGGCGACGAGCACCCGTTTCATCTCCGCCTCGGGATAATTCGCTCCGAGCGCGTACGTGGCGCCGAAAAAATTGGTTTCGATCACCTGGAGTTCGAGTTTTTTATCACGGACCAATGATTGAATGTTCTGGACGAAGGACCGGTTCGCCGCGACCACGAGGAGCCCCGTGGCTTTTCCCCCGGGCTCGGGGGAGAGGACATGGACATCTTTGATGAATTCCGTCCCGACGTAGCCCGCGATGTAATGGGAAAGCTCCCAGTCGATGAGTTCGTCGCGTTCCGCGCGGGGGAGCGACTGGTCCGCGGGGAAGGAATGGTAGAACACGGAGGCGTTGTCGATGCCGACCGAAACCGCCGATACTTTCCCGAACAGGCGGATCCGGGGCTGAAAGACGTCCCGTAAAAACCATGCGCCGACGCGATCCCCCACCTTCTCCTCCGAGAGATGGCAGAGCACCGGGCCGTCCTTCTTCAATTGAAGGACGGCGGTGCGGAGCATATCCCCCGCGTAGCTCAACCCGGCGACATACCTGCCGAACATCGTCATTTCTCCACGAAACAATGGGGCGCGATCATCTCGAGCTTCTTCTTTCCGATTCCATTTATTTTCAGGAGATCGGCGACACCGCCGAAGGCGCCATGCTCCTCTCGGTAGAGGAGGATCCTCTCCGCGATGACTTCGCCGATCCCCGGCAGGCCCATGAGTTCGCGTTTGGACGCGCGGTTGAGGTCGACGCGCAGCGGCCGGCCGGCCGCTCCGGAGACTTTCGGAGGACGGTTGCCGGTGCGCCCGGCGAGGGAATCCGGCATCCCGGCGGACGTGGTCGCAACCGTCCGGGCGGCGCTTTTCCGCGCGAATTCGGCGTCGCTCGCGGAGTAATCGAATCGGGGGGACGCGGCATCGTTATTGAAGAGGCGGATGCCGAGGCCCACGATGAAAGCGCCGACGAGCGACAGGACCACGATGCGCTCGGTGGATGTGAAATTCAGACTGTCGAGAAACTGTTTGAGCCGCGCCTTCATGCGTCACCGGCGGGAGGGTTGCCTTCGCTCCGGGGGGAAGTTCCCCCCGACCGCTATGAAAAGAGATTTTTAATCGCCGAGAAAAAACTCTTCTCGGAGTGCGCCGATTTGTCACCCGGTTTCGGGGAAAAATTTTCGCTCTTCGCGAGCTCCTGGAGCCGGGACTTCTCCTCCCGGGTGAGCCTGGTCGGCACCCAGACGTTGACGCGGACGAGCTGGTCCCCGGCGTTCCTCCCGTTGAGCGACGGGATCCCCTTCTCCCGCATCCGGAGGATGCGGCCGGACTGCGTCCCGGGATCGATCTTCAGCCTCGCCTTCCCGTTCAGCGTGGGAATTTCGATTTCCGCGCCAAGCGCCGCCTCCGGGAACGCCACCAGGAGGTCGAGCATGACGTCGTCCCCGTGCCTCGTGAACACCGGGTGCGGCTCCTCCTCGATGATGACCAGGAGGTCGCCGGCCGGCCCTCCCCTCTGGCCCAGGTTCCCCTGCCCGCGCAGCGGGATATAATTGCCCTCCGATACACCGGCCGGGACGGCGACCTTGATGGTGCTCTCCCCCTGGACCCTCCCCTCGCCGGCGCAGGCCGGGCACTGGTCCCTGACGATTTTCCCTTCGCCGTTGCAGTCGGAACAGGTGGTGATGCTCACGAACTGGCCGAAGACGGACCGGGAGACGTGGCGCACTTCCCCGCTGCCGTTACACGCGGTGCAGGTGGTTTTGGATGTTCCGCGCTTTGCCCCGCTCCCCGAGCATCCATCGCATGCCTTCCACCTCCTGATCTTGATTTTTTTCTCGACGCCCGAGGCGATCTCCTCGAGGTTGAGTTTCAGACGGATCTTGAGATCGGAACCGGCGGTACCGTGTCCCGCGCGCTGGCGCTGGCGCGTCCGTCCGCCCCCGCCGCCGAAGACATCGTCGAAGATCCCTCCCCCGATCCCGCCCCCGAAAATGTCGCTGAAGCTGGAAAAAATGTCGTTGATGTCCGCGTAACCGTGGTAATCCGCGCCCGGGCGCATCCCCGAGTGGCCGTACTGGTCATACCTCCGCCGCTTGTCCGGATCGCCGAGCACTTCGTAGGCCTCGGCGGCTTCCTTGAACATCTCCTCCGCCTCCTTGTTGTTCGGGTTGCGGTCGGGATGGTACTTCAGGGCGGCCTTCCGGTACGCCTTCTTCACGTCGTCCGGATTCGCGTCCCGTGAAAGCTCCAGGATTTCGTAATAGTCTCGTTTCGACATAGGTTTGCTTATTGATCCCCCGAACCCGTCTTCGACGAGACGATCACCCGGGCGTGCCTGATGACCCTGTCGTTCAGCTGGTACCCCCTGTCGATTTCCTCGACGACGGTATGGTGCGGCATGTCGTCCCGGGGGACCTGGAGAAGGGCATCGTGGAGTTCGGGATCGAACGGCTTGCCCGCCGACTCGAACGGCTTCAGCCCGACCTGCTCCAGGATTTTTTTCAATTTTCCGTGGATGAGCTCCACGCCGCCGATGAACGCGGCTTCCTTCCGGGGCCCGTCCGGGGGATCGGCCGCGGCGGGGTCCCCGATCCCGGAATTTGCTCCGAGGGCGCGGAAAGAGCGCTCGAGGTCGTCCACCACCGGCAGGAGTTTCAACAGGAGGTCCTCGTTCGCGAACCGGATCACCGATATCGTTTCGGCCTCGGTCCGTTTCTTATAATTGTCGAACTCCGCAGCCTTGCGCAGGAGCTGGTCCTTCAACTGCGTAACGGATTGCTCCAGTTCCTCGGTTTTTTTCCGAAGCTCCGCGAGCTCCGGGGTCTCCGCCGGTTCGACGGGAGCCCCGTCCGCGGCCCCCGAACCGCCTTCCAGCGCTGTTTGCCCGTTTTCCTCTTCGGCCATCGTTACACGTCACGTATCCGGATGATTGAATAACCGACTATATCTTTAAATATTATGAATTTTCATCCCCTTTGTCAAGGAGGCATCTTCCCGATGATTCATAACGTCGAAATGGTTTGCCGCCTTCAACTTTTTTTGCATTACGGTCCGTTGTTTCGTAAATTGCATTTTCAATTTTGGTCCTCCCCCGATCGCCGTACCGTCCCGCCGCGGTGGCAGGACCTTTCCCTTGGGGCTGTAGCTCAGCTGGGAGAGCGCCTCGTTCGCAACGAGGAGGCCGTCGGTTCGATCCCGATCAGCTCCACATACAAAGCCGGTACGGATTCCGCTTCTTGAAAAAACCGACGATACCGGCCGGAATCATCGTGCGCACGGTTGTTCTCACTATCACAGTAACCATCGTTCCCCTCCTCCTCGGGTGTACCATGTCCGATCCCTCGAACGAGCGTCCCCCGGCCATTATCGATGCCACCGTCGCCGAAAAACTGAAAGCCGGCGAACTCCCGAACCGTCTCATTCACGAAAAAAGTCCCTACCTCCTCCAGCACGCATTCAATCCCGTCGACTGGTATCCGTGGGGGCCGGAGGCATTCGAAAAGGCGAAGCGCGAGAACAAGATCATCTTCCTCTCCGTCGGGTATTCCACATGCTACTGGTGCCACGTCATGGAACGCGAGGTCTTCGAGGACGCGGCCATCGCGCAACTCATGAACGAGCTGGTCGTCAGCGTCAAGGTGGACCGGGAAGAACGCCCCGACGTGGACCGCATCTACATGTCCGCCGTGCAGGCCATGACCGGGTCCGGGGGGTGGCCGATGTCGGTGTTCCTGACTCCCGATCTCAAACCCTTCTACGGCGCGACCTACATTCCACCGGTCCCCGCCCACGGCCGGCCCGGATTTCCCGGACTGCTTCGCCAGATCGTCGACCTCTGGAAAAAAGATCCGGCCCGTATCGTCGATTCCGGGAGCCGCATGATTGAACTCCTGAAATCCACGGAACGTCGGGCCGGTGAGAGCCCATCGACCGGGACCCTGGCCGACGACGCGTTCGCGATGATCTCCGCGGCGTACGATTCGATACACGGCGGATTCGGTCCCGGCCCGAAATTTCCCCGGCCCGCACTGCTGGAATTCCTCTTTTCGTACCATCGCCGTCGCCAGGCGCCCGGGGCCCCCGGGATG
>DATDQD010000158.1:0-5019 GCA_035292425.1 Bacteroidota bacterium | reverse complement strand
GGGACCTTTCCGAGCCGTTTCGAAAAAGCGATCGCGGTCCCGACCGTCGCGTCGGTGGTGGCGCTGCCGCGGATGACCTCCACGAGCTTCATGGCCGCGGGGGGGTTGAAAAAGTGAAGGCCGAGGAACCTGCCGGGGTCCGGGAGGCCCGAGGCGAGGGCCGTGACGGAGAGGGAGGAAGTGTTCGTGGCCAGGATGGCCGACTTGCCGGCTGCCGCCGCGAGCCGTGTGAAAATGGCGCGCTTGATCTGAAGGTCTTCGGCGGCGGCCTCGATGATGATGCCGCATGGACCGAGCTCCTCCAGCACCGGGCGCGCGGTGATCCGCGAGAGGATCGCGGAGGCCTCTTCCGGTGTCGTCCTGCCCTTCCCGACCCCCCGGGCGACCTCTGCGGAGATCCGCCCCATCCCCCGTTCCAGGAGTTCGGGAGAGATGTCGTGCAGGAATGTCTCGAAACCGGCAGCAGCTGCGACATGGGCGATGCCGCCGCCCATTGTGCCGGCGCCGACGACGCCGACGGAGTTCATCTCAGCCGGGGATGAAGGAATCTTCGGGGAGTTTCTCCCAGTCCGGGGTCCAGACCGGGATCGTGAGGCCCCAGGCCTCGGCGTTGTCGCGGACTTCCTTCTCGAAGGTATTGCGGACGTCGTGGTTGTCCCGCTCTTTCAGTTTAAGATCCCGGTACCGCCGGTTTTTTCTCGAGCCCGGCCTGCCGAAGATCGCCATCACGCGGGGCCACCACCGGTTGAGGGACTCCTGTATTTCCATTTTCGTTCCGGAGTCTGTCGCGAGGCGCTTGACCCAGTAGTCGCCGTGGGCGATGTGGGTCTTCTCTTCCTTGAAGATCCGGTCGATCTCGCGCCGCCAGGGGCCGAAACTGCAGACCTTCACGTCTTCCAGCTGGTGGCCGGCGCCGCGGTCCATCAGGAAATTGAACATCACGAAATCCGCCCAGGAGTCGATCGGGTAATAAAAAATGTTCACCCGCTTGTCGCTCGCGGCGCGTTTGCTGCCGAGGTCGGTCTGGTCCTCGACGCGAAACGCGAAGTCCATCTTCTCCACCCAGTCGTCCACGCCGAACCGGATGTCTTCCAGGAGCCTGTACATCGCGCGGGCGTGGCGCACCTCGTCGCGCACGATGTTCGAAACGACGAGCATCTCCTCGGTCGTCGGCGCCTTCATGATCCAGGGGACGTACCCGAAACCGCCGGCCAGCTCCGAATCGGCCTGCTGGAGCATCAGGTTGCTCAGGTGGTCGTAGTATTCGTCGCTCATGTCGTCGAAGGACTCGATCGACTCTTTTTTCCGGAGGAGACCGAGCATGCGCTCTTCACGTTCTCTGGCGGGGGTTTTCGATGGATTTATAGACATGGGGAAACGTCCTTGCAAATGATGGTTGATCCGAGGAAATATGGTACAGAAAAACCGATAAAAAAACAAGCATTACGAGCCGGTAAACCGGGCCGGCCGCTTCTCCAGGAAGGCTTTCATCCCCTCCGCGTGGTCTGTTGTCTCGGAGGCGGCCTGCTGCATGATGGCCTCGTAGCCGAGGATCTCCCCGAGGTCCGCGGTGGCGCAGCGGTTCAGCGTTCTTTTTATAAATCCGATCGCGGCGGTGGGGGCCTGCGCCAGGGACTGTGCCAGCTTCATGGTTTCCGCTTCGAGCCGGTCCGGCGGCACGACGAGGTTGGCGAGACCGACCCGGTCGGCCTCCGCCGCGCCGATGTCCCGGCCAGTGGTCATGTACTCGAAGGCCCTCGCGTGCCCGACCATCCTGGCGAGGAACCAGTGGGAACCGGAGTCGGGGATCAGGCCGATGCGGATGAACACCTCGATCAGTTTCGCGTTCTCCGACATGATCCTCATGTCGCAGGCCAGCGCGAGGCTGCATCCGGCGCCGGCGGCGACGCCGTTGATCATCCCGATGACCGGTTTTTCCATCGTCCTGATTCTCCGGATCATCGGGTTGTACATTTTTTCGAGCGAATCCCTGAGGGAGCGTTTCGACCCGGCGTGCTCCCTGAGGTCCTGTCCCGAGCAGAACGCCTTCGCGCCGGCGCCGCGGATCACGAGGCAGCGGACGGCCCCGTCGCGCCCGGCCTCATTCAGCGCCTCGTTGAGTTCCTTCTTCATCTCCTCGTTGAACGCGTTGAGGACGTCGGGCCGGTTGAGAGTGATGGTCCGGACACCGGACGAGTCGTCGATGATCAGCGTCGTGTGTGATGCCATGGTCATTCCGATTGAATGGTGATTATCAGTAGATGCCTTTCGCCAGCCCACCGTCCACCAGCAGGTTGACGCCGTTGATGTAGGACGCCCGCTCTGACGCGAGGAAGGCGATCACTTCCCCGATTTCCTCGGGCCTGCCCATGCGGCCGGCGGGTATTTCGCGCGTCATTTCGCGTACCAGGCGGGCGGCGGCTTTCCCGGCGGCTTTTGCGCGCGCTTCGAGGATCTCCTTCTGCCGGGAGGTCAGGATATACCCCGGGCACACCGTGTTCACCGTGACGTTCGCCCCCGCGTGCCTGTTGGAAACCACCTTCGAGAGCGCGTGGACCCCCGGCCTGAAGACGGCCGACAGGAGGAGGTCATTGATCGGCTGCTTGGCCGCGACGGAGGTAATCGTGACGACCCGGCCCCAGCGCTGCGCGATCATCCCGGGGAGGAACGCCCGGACCAGCCTGACGGTGCTCATCAGCGTGAGTTCGAATCCCCGCCGCCATTCCGGCTCATCCATCGTGAGGATGTCGCCGCGCGGCGGTCCGCCGGCGTTGCTGATCAATATATGAAGCGTGCCGAATTCCTCCCTCACCATCCGCTCCAGGCGCCGGATGCCGGCCGGTGCAGAGACGTCCGCCACGACCGGGACGACCGGGGCGCCGGAGTGTCCCGAGATTTCCGAGGCGGCCCTCCGGATTGCCTCCCGGTCGCGCGAACAGATCATGACGGCGGCGCCTTCAGCCGCGATGGCGGAGGCCGCCGCGTAACCGAGCCCCCTGCTCGCAGCGGTGACGAGGGCGAATTTTCCTTTCAGCCCGAGATCCATACTATCGCATCAGGAGCATCTTCACCATCCGGGTGCTCCCTCCCGATCGCAGTACGCAGAAATAGACGCCGCCGGGGAGTTCCCCCGCATTCCAATCCAGCGTGTGAACGCCGGGGGCCATCGCCTCCTCGATGAGCGCGCCGGCCAGCCTTCCGCCGATGTCGTACACGCCGAGCGAAACGGGGACGGGATCGGCGTCCGTCGATCCGTCACCCGCGAGGACGAACCGGATCCGAGTGACGGGGTTGAACGGATTCGGATAGTTCTGGTCGAGCGAGAACGTGCCGGGGAGAGAGGGCGCCCCTTCCGCCACGCGGCGCAGGTTCAGGGCGGCCGGGGAGGTGATCTCCGCGTATCCCGTTCCCTTCATGCCGACCGGAGTCCCGTCGCCGGTCGAGAGGAGATACGATTCTCCCCCGGGGAGGTCCCACGAAATCACCGCGGGGAACCGGACACCCTGCCACCGCAGGGGGTGTACGGCGTCGTCGATGACGGAGAGAAATGAACCCCCGGGGAACCGCACGTCGAAACCGCCCGGGGGGGGAATCGGGGGGAGTTCGACCGTCGCGGTCCTGGATGCGGGATGCTGGGACACGCGGAGCGTCGCGGCGCGGCCGAGAGCGTCGGTCAGACGGAGAACCCCGGAGCCGTCGTCCGTACTCCGCGGCGGGATCGCCTGTCGGGCGGATACAGGTGCCGCCGCGTCCAGAATCAGTGAGCCGGCCTCGATCATCTTCGCCCAGTATCCGCGGCCCGGGAGGAGCGTATCCGATTCGGTGTAGGAACCGTCATAGGCGTAGAAGGGGGTTTCGAGGAGGCCCGGCGGCTCGGTCACGAGCGATGTGACCTGGACGGGGACCGAGAGCGACCCGACAATGTTCCAGCCTTTCAGCACTGGAACCGTGTCGGCCGCGACCGAATCGCCGCCGACTGGGAGAAATTCCGCGGCGGGGACCTTGATCCAGTAACCCGGCCCGGTTTCGAGTGTCTCGGCGGAAACATATGCTCCGTCGTACCGGTAGGCCTTTCCGACCGAGGAGGGGAAAATAGCCGACCTCGTGGGGACGGGTACCTTTACCGGGACTGAGGCAAGGTTCCAGTCTTGCGCGAGCTCAAGGATGATGCCATCATACTTTATTGTAAAGGGGCCGGCGCTCTGCGCGCTGAGGATCGAATCCTCGTTGGACGTGACGCGCACGCGGCCGAGCGTTGTCAGGACCGGAGGCACGTTCCAAATAAACGAATCGGGCCAGGCGGGGGCCGATGCCACGATCGGAATCCACGACGAGCCATCATCGATGGAATACTCGATCTTCACTGTCGACAGGAGCGTCTGGGTCCATGATATCGCTCGCTGGCTCCCCACATCCCAGACCTCGCCGCCGGACGGGACAATGCCCGAAAGGCTTGGCAGCGACGCCGGTATCATTCTCTCGAAGACGGAGTTACCATGTGTCGCGGCGCGCAGTGTCCTGTTGGACGGCGTCATCGTAAGGTCCGAGACGAGCACAGCCTCCGGCAAACCGTCGTTGAACGGCTCCCACGAGCCGCCGCCGTTGGTGGAGATGTAGACGCCGATGTCGCTCCCGAGATACACGACGGCGGAATTCAGTGGATCGACCAGCAGTGCGGTGACCGGAATGTCGGGGAGGATCCCCGTGATGTCGGTCCAGCTCCCGCCCGCATCGGTGGTCCTGAACACGTGGCCGGTTCCGGCGCCTCCGTACCCGACATAGACGATTGCGGGGTCCAGCGGATCGATCGCGATGTCGAGGGGATGCCGGTCGGGGAGCGGGCCGGTGACGTCCGTCCAGCTCGCGCCCCCGTCCGTCGTTCTATAAATATGCGTCCGGGTCACCCTCGGCGCCGTGCCCACATAGACGGTGTCGGGGTTCGTCGCGGAGACCGCCATCGAGAGGGCGGGATTGCCGTCCAGCACCAACCCGCTATTGGTAGCGGCCCAGGAGGCCGCC
>DATDQD010000157.1:0-7382 GCA_035292425.1 Bacteroidota bacterium | reverse complement strand
CGGAGGCCGGGCCGGGGGAAATGGCCGATCGCCTGGCTCGTCCATCACATCTGCGACGCCGAGATCGCCCTCGCCTTCAGGATCCGCCTCGCCCTCGCGCAGAGCGGGACACGGTTCCAGGCGTATGACCAGGACCTCTGGGCCGCCGGCCTGCATTACGACCGGCGGAGCGTCGCCGACAGCGTCGCGCTCTATACTGCGATGCGGAAATCCCACCTGGAGCTGCTCCGCCTCGGGTCGGGAAAAGAATTGCGGAGGTACGGCATCCACGAGGAGCGGGGAAAGGAGAGTGTCGAACGTCTTATGCATATGCTTGCGGGACATGACCTCAACCATCTGCGCCAGATCAGGGCCATCCGCGCGCAACTCTCACGACGGTAAACCCGGGTGAAACTCGACGAACGATATGAGCCGGTCATCGGCCTGGAGGTGCACTCGCAACTCCTGACCCGGTCGAAGGCCTTCTGCGGGTGTTCCACCGAATTCGGCCGCGAACCGAATTCGAACGTCTGCCCCGTCTGCCTCGGGCTGCCTGGGGTGCTCCCCGTGCTGAACCGCAACCTCGTGGAGTTTATCGTCCGCCTCGGGCTCGCGACCGGTTGCGCGATCGCCGGGCGTTCCGGCTTCGCGCGCAAGAACTACTTCTACCCCGATCTCCCGAAAGGCTTCCAGATCTCCCAGTTCGATGACCCCGTGTGCCGCGGCGGCGCGATCGGGATCGACCTCGACGACGGGTCGGGGAAGATGATCGGGATCACGCGCATCCACATGGAAGAGGACGCCGGCAAATCGATCCACGACATGGGGGCGGACACGCTCGTCGACCTCAACCGCTGCGGCGTCCCCCTGATCGAGATCGTGAGCGAGCCGGACATCCGTTCCCCGCGCGAGGCCCACCTCTACCTCTCCAGGGTGCGGCAGCTGGTCACCTATCTCGGGATCTGCGACGGGAACATGGAGGAAGGGAGCCTGCGCTGCGACGCGAACGTTTCGGTGAGAAAAAGGGGTGAAGCCGCCTTCGGCACGAAAACGGAGGTCAAGAACATGAACTCGTTCCGGAACGTGGAGCGGGCGCTCGAATTCGAAATCAACCGTCAGACGCTCCTTCTCGGGGACGGCGGGCGCGTGGTCCAGGAAACGCTCTACTGGGACGCGGGGCAGGGTGCCGCGGTCCCGATGCGGAGCAAGGAAGAGGCCCACGACTACCGGTATTTCCCCGAACCCGATCTTGTTGCGATAGAGATCCCCGCGGAGTTCATCAGCAGGGTGCGCGAATCGCTTCCGGAACTGCCGGTGGCGCGCAGGGACCGGTACCAACGGGAATACGGACTCCCCAGGTACGACGCCGATGTCCTCACGTCTGAAAAAGGGTACGCGGATTATTTCGACGCCGTCGTTCGCCGGCTTCCCCGCGGGGCCGAAACGGCCAAGTCCGCCGGCAACTGGGTGATGACGGAGGTCCTGCGGGCGGTGGGGGAGAAAAAGGCCGACATCGACACCTTCCCCGTGTCCCCCCCGAACCTCGCGGCGATGATCGGCCTCATCAGGGACGGCACCATTTCCTCCAAGATCGCCAAGGAAGTCTTCTCCGAGATGCTTTCGACCGGCGAAGACCCCGCGACCGTTGTCAGGAGGAAGGGGCTGGTGCAGATCTCCGACGAGTCGGCGATCAGGAAGGCGGTCGAGAACGTGGTCGCGCGAAGCGCGGCGCAGGCGGAGAAGTACCGCGCGGGGAACATGAACATTCTGGGATTTTTCGTCGGCGAAGTGATGAAGGAGACGAAGGGCAAGGCGAATCCCGGCCTGGTCAACGATCTCCTCAGGGAAATCCTCGGGCCTCCCCGGCGATAATCAATTCACGATATTTGGTTCAACATCGCCATGATGCGGAAAAAATTTGTCGCGGGAAACTGGAAGATGAACAAGGACCTGCGCGAGACCGGAGCGCTCATCGCCGGGATCCGGGAATTGATGCCGGCCCCCCCGAAGAACGCAGACGTCGCCGTTTGTCCTCCCTTCACTGCGCTCGAGAGCGCCGCCAGGGCACTCGAAGGATCGGCCATCGGCCTCGGGGCCCAGGACATGTCCGGGAACGACGACGGGGCGTATACCGGAGAGGTCTCCGGCAGGATGCTGGCCGCCCTCGGCTGCAGGTACGTCATCCTCGGCCATTCCGAACGCCGGCAGTATTTTCTTGAGAGCGACGAACTGGTCAACGCGAAGGCAAAGAAGGCCCTGTCCGCCGGCCTGGTCCCGATCGTCTGCGTCGGCGAGACCCTTGCCGAGCGGGAGGGAGGACTCACCGAAACCAGGATCGCCCTCCAGGTCCGCGGCTCGCTCGCGGGGCTTACCTCCTCCGAGGTCGAAAGGGCGGTGATCGCCTACGAGCCGGTCTGGGCGATCGGTACGGGGAAGACCGCCACCCCCGACCAGGCCGACCAGGTCCACCGGCATATTAGAAGCCTGCTGATGACCCAATTTGACTCGAAAACGTCGGAAAAAATCAGAATTCTCTACGGCGGGAGCGTGAACGCCGATAATGCCGCCGAGCTCTTCTCGAGGGATGACATCGACGGAGGCCTCATCGGCGGGGCAAGCCTCAAGCCCGAGTCGTTCCATAAAATCTGCGCCGCGGCGGGCTGACACCCCCAATCCCCGGACGATACCCCTGCCCTCCTGGCGGGAGGGTTTTCGGCGCCCCGGTGGGTGTCATTTCCAGGTCTTGAAATCCCTCCAAAACGTAATAATTTCATTGCTTTCGCTCAATGATTTTATTATATTGTACCACTTAAGTACGTTGTAAGCGTCATCCGACGCCCGGAGCACTTCCCGGGCCCCCCCTGCAGTCTGTCCTGGAGGGGTGTGATTCGTTCAGACAGCAAATGAATGTGACCAGCACGAGAGCCCGTAAGCCACTGCGATACTGGACATTTCTTCCCGGCATTCTGCTTTACCTCCTGATCCTTCCCCACGCGGGATACTCTCAGAACGCTACTTCAACCCTCCGGATTTTTCAGCACGGCAGCGGAACCCCGACCGGCAAGGACGTCGGGATGTTCCCGGAATCACCCGCGAGGAAGAAACTCGACCTCGCCGGGACCTGGCAATATTCCTTCGACGGAAAGGTCTGGAAGGACGTTCAGGTGCCGGGCGCGTTCGATTACACCGGGTCGCTCATCCTCAGGAGGGAGTTCGAGGTTTCTCCCGACCTTCTCGACAGGCGGCTCTTTTCCCTTGTCCTCTACGGCGTGAATTACCAGAGCGAGATCAGGATCAACGGGATCTTCGTCGGGAGACACACCGGCGGCTACACCTCGCTGGTGATCCCCGTCCCGGGGAATGTCCTGCAGGCCGGACCGAAGAACGTCATCACGGTATCGGTCGACAACACGCTCTCGCCGAGGACCACCGTCCCGCTGCGGCAGCAGGTAGGGGGCTGGAAGACGTACGCGGGAATCTTTCGCGACATCTATCTCCTCGTGACGCGCGACATCGCCATCGGCGAGATCAGCGTCGTCCCCGAATACGCCGCGGGGAACAAATCCGCGAAGCTTACCGTCGCCGCCGACGTCATCTCCGGCCCCGACGCCGTCATCGCCGACTCCGGCGGCGCGCCGGTGTTCATCGCCGAGGTCATGGACCGGCTCACGGGCGAACCGGTCGCGTCGTCTCCGTTCGTTAAAATCGCGCCTGAACCGAACAAAACGATCCGCGTCACCTCGACGGTCACGGTCCCCGCGCCGAAATTGTGGTCCCCGGAACTCCCCGACCTCTATACCGTCAGGTGCCGCATCCTCCGCAGGTCGGGCGAGGCCGAGCGGCCGGTGGACGAGCACTCCGCGGACGCGGGGCTGCGCGTGATCGAGTGGAAGTCGGGCCTGCTGCAGATCAACGGCAAACCGACGCCGCTGAAGGGGATCCTCTGGCAGGAGGAGCACGATCTCTACGGTTCCGCGCTGCCGTACGAAATTCTGGAGAAGGATATCTCCGCCATCAAGACGCTGGGGGCCAACCTGATCCGGTTTCTGTATCCCCCGCATCCCTACGTCCTGAGCCTCTGCGACCGCTACGGCCTCCTGGTGATGGAAGAAGTCCCGTTGAACGGCGTTCCGACCGAAATCCTCTCGCAGGATTTTTACCAGGAACTGACCACATCCTACCTGAGGGAGATGGTGTCCAGGGACAGGGGACATCCGTCGGTGATCGCGTGGGGTCTCGGCAGCGATTTCGAAACGTCCGCGCCCCTCACGTGCGACGTCATCACCTCGATGCGGAGCGTCGTGCGCGCGATCGATACCCGCCCGGTCTACTACTCCTCCCGGACGCCGCACGATCCCTGCTCGGAATTCACCGACCTCTCGGCGATCTCCCTGCTGGACGAGAGCCCGGCGGCCGTCCGCGACTCCATCCGCGGATGGAGGAGCCTGGCGAGGGAGAAGCCGGTCATTCTGGTGAGGTACGGCAGGGAAGTCGAGCCGGGCAACCGGAACGGGTACAGCGACCCGCTTTCGCTCGAGGCCCAGGCCAGGTTCGCCATGCAGATCTATGAAACGATCCGGGACGCACCGGTCGCGGGGAGCGTCCTCTGGTCCTACAACGACTGGCACACCGACCGGCCGGCGCTCAGCTCGCATTCCCGGGACCCCCGCCTGCAGGCGATGGGGATCGTCGACGGGACCAGGGAACGAAGGATCGCCTTCGACGTCGTCCGGTCGCTCTTCAACGGAGAGAAGGTCTACGCGCTGCCGGTGGGCAATTACTCCTCGAGCGCCCCCGTGGTGTTCGTCGTTTCCGGCCTCGTCATCCTGATCGCGTTCGCCTTCCTCTACAACGGCAACCGCAGGTTCCGCGACGCGGTGAACAGGTCCCTGGCCCGGACGTACAACTTCTTCGCCGACGTGAGGGACCAGAGGATCATCACCTACGGCCACTCGCTCTTCCTGGCGGTGATCGTGTCGATCACGTGGGCCACGCTGCTGGGGAGCGTCCTGACCTTCTACCGCGACAGCCTCCTCCTCGACAACCTGCTGAGCTTCGTGATGTCCGACGGCGTCAAGGAGCAGTTCGTCCGGCTGGTCTGGAACCCCCCGGCGTTCATCATGGCGGCCTCGGCCGTGATCTTCCTGAAGCTCATCGCGCTGAGCCTCGTCGTGAGGATCCTCTCCATGCTGGTGCGGACGCCGGTCAACTTTTACCACGCGTTCTCGATCACGATGTGGGCGATGCTGCCCTACGTGATCTTCATCCCCGTCGCGATGGTCCTCTACCGGCTGATGGAGACGGACTACTACACGATGCCGGTCCTCGTTCTCATGGCGGGGGTCTCCGTCTGGGTGCTGATGCGGTTCTTCAAGGGGGTCGCCATCATCTTCGACGTCTTCCCGGCCAAGGTCTACGCGGTCGGGCTCCTCCTGATCGTCGTGACGGGCGCCGCGCTTTTCGGGTACCTCGACTACGCGCACTCGACGTCGCTCTACCTCCGGCACGTCATGCATCTCGTCAACAGGACAACCTGAGGCCGGCGGGATGTATCTCTCCAAAATCGAAATCATCGGTTTCAAGTCGTTCGCCCAGCGGACGAACCTGAACTTCGACGCCGGGCTCACCGCGATCGTCGGACCCAACGGGTGCGGCAAGACGAACATCGTGGACGCGATCCGCTGGGCGCTCGGGGAGCAGCGCTACAGCACGCTCCGCTCGGACAAGATGGAGGACGTCATTTTCAACGGGACGAAAAACCGCCGGCCGCTCGGTCTCGCCGAGGTGTCCCTCACCATCGAAAACACCAGGGGGATCCTCCCGAGCGAGTATTCCGAGGTGACCATCACGCGCCGCGTGTTCCGTTCGGGCGAGAGCGAATACCTCATGAACAAGGTGCCGTGCCGCCTCAAGGACATCCAGAACCTCTTCATGGACACCGGGATGGGGAGCGACGCCTACTCGGTCATCGAATTGAAGATGGTCGAGACCATCCTGAGCGACAGCAACGAGGAGCGCCGGAAGCTGTTCGAGGAGGCCGCGGGCGTGACAAAATATAAAGTCCGCCGGAAGGCCGCCATGCGCAAGCTCGAAGAGGTCCAGCAGGACCTGGCCCGTGTCAACGACATCGTGAAGGAGATCCAGAAGACCGTCGGGTCGCTGGAGCGCCAGTCGAAGAAGGCCGAACAGTACAACGATATCTCCGGGCGCCTCAAGACGATGGAAATCGACCTCCACGAGAGGGAATACGCCGCGCTCCACGCGAAACTGAGGCCGGTCGAAGAACAGTTCGCCCTCGCGCAGCGGAACCGGAACGAAGTGGACGGGAAACTCCGGGCGCAGGAGGAGGTCATCGAGAAGCTCCAGGATGAACTGCTGGAGATCGAGAAGGAACTCGCCGTTTCGCAGGATAGGGTAAACGCCCAGTCGGATTCGGTCCGCAGGATCGAGGAGAAACACCTCGTCGCCAACGAGCGCGCGATCGCGCTCCGGACCAACCTGGAGCGGCTGGCGGGTGAAAAATCGGACCTGCTCGAACGGGAAGTGACGGTCGGGGCGGAGAGGGAGTCGCTCGGCGGCAGGAGGGTGACGCTCGGCGCCGGACTCGATGAGGCGTCGCTCAGATTTGCTGCGTTGAAGGAGCGCCAGGCCGAAACCACCGCCCGGCTCGAAGGGAAGAAAGCGGACCTCCAGTCACTCAACGAGTCGGTCCTCGCCCTGGCGCACGCCCTGATCGCAAAAAAGGGCGAGCAGGAGAGGGTGAAATCAAGAATAGAAAACCTGAGGGGCCGCATCGACCACTCCGTGGAGGAAGTCCGCCACTATGAATCGGACATCGAGAACAACACCGCGCTGATCGCGAAACTGACGGGGCAGGACCGTGAGCTCCGGGTCCGGTTCGCCTCGGCCGAACTGAACCTCCACGACAAGGAACAGGAGCGGAAGTCCATCCAGGACGACATCGACGCCTGCCACCAGGAGGTGCTGGCTCTCCGGAACGAGTCCGAAAAAAACACGGCCAGGATGGACTTCCTCAAGCGGATGCTCGAGCAGCACGAGGGATTCACCGACGGCGTGAAACACCTCCTGCACGACGCGCGCTGGAAATCGAAGAACCTCGGCACGGTGGCCGAGGCCGTTTCCATGGACCAGAAGTACCGCGTCGCGATCGAGGCCGCCCTCGGCGAGGCCGCCTACTTCCTGATCGTCGAGAAACCCGCCGACGGCGAGGAGGCGTTCGCCGAGCTCCGGCGCCTCAGCAAGGGGAAGGCCTCCATCCTCTGCCTCGAGTGGGTCCCCGACCTCCGGAGGCGCGCCCGCAACCTAGGTTCCGAGAAAGTCCTCTGGGCCGCTGATATCATCAGGTGCGACGTCCGGCATGGGAAATTATTCCGGTACCTCCT
>DATDQD010000156.1:0-2161 GCA_035292425.1 Bacteroidota bacterium | reverse complement strand
GAAACCCTCCGCGTGTCGGGAATGACGATGGAGAGCTTCGGGGACACGCTCCGGCGGCTGGTCGTGACCGACAGCGTGCGGATCTTCCGGGAAGGGCTGGCCGGAACGGCGGGGCTCGCGGTCTTCCACCCCGGGCGGGACAGCGTCGCCCTTTACCGGAATCCGTACCTCTGGTATGAGGAGGAGGACGGGGATGAGAACCAGATCACCGGCGACTCGGTGACGATGACCATGCGCGACCGTTACGCCGACAACGTCAGGGTGATGGGAGACGCGCTGGCCGTCAGCGAGGCCGATTCGGTGCTCGGGGGGAGATACAACCAGCTGGCCGGCCAGGAAATAATTCTGTATTTTGACGAAAACAAACTCAGCCGGATCGATGTCATGAGGACCGCGACCAGCCTCTACTATCTTTTCGAGGAGGGGGCGCCGAACGGGCTGAACAAATCCTCCGGAAACGAGGTGACGATCCTCTTCCTGGAAGGACGGATCGAGTCGATCAAACTGGCCGAGAACGTGGAAGGAAAGTACGTCCCCGAGCGGATGGTGGCCGGGAAAGAATCGGAATTCAACCTCCCCGGTTTCCGGTGGAGGGAAGACAGGCCGGAGCGGCCCCGCTGACCCCGCCGGCGCAGATTATAAATCGGACAGAATGACACCGCACAACGAGATGATCGCCGCCACGCGCGGAGGGCCGCAGGCACCCGGATCGACCGACACGCTCCGTTCGGAACGCCTCACGAAGCGCTACAAGAAGCGCGTGGTCGTCGACTCGGTGAGCGTCGAGGTGAGACGGGGCGAGGTGGTGGGTCTCCTGGGGCCGAACGGCGCCGGCAAGACCACGACGTTCTACATGATCGTCGGGATGGTCCGGCCCGAGGGGGGGAGGGTCTTCCTCAACAGCGCCGAAATCACCAACGAGCCGATGTATCGAAAAGCCAGGATGGGAATCGGGTACCTTCCCCAGGAATCGTCCATCTTCAGGAAGATGACCGTCCGGGACAACATCCTCGCGATCCTGGAGCTCACGGGGCTCGGGAAGAAAGAGCGGGAGGAGCGCTGCGAAAAGCTGATGAACGACTTCGGCATCACGCAGATCGCCGGCAGCAAGGGATACATGCTCTCGGGGGGCGAGAGGCGCCGGACCGAGATCGCGCGCGCCCTGGCCACGGACCCGAAGTTCATCCTACTCGACGAGCCGTTCGCGGGTATCGACCCGATCGCCGTCGAGGACATCATGAAAATCGTGCGGGACCTCAAGACCAGGGGGATCGGCGTGCTGGTGACCGACCACAACGTCCACGAGACTCTCTCGATCACCGACCGGTCGTATCTCCTCTTCGAGGGAAAAATCCTCAAGTCGGGCACCGCCGAATCGCTGGCCGCGGACCCCGAGGCGCGCCGCCTCTATCTCGGGGAAAAATTCAAATTGGACCGTTACGACTGAGCGCGGAACGGGCATCTGGCAGTGTTGTTGGTACGGACGCCGGCGTTTGAAATCAGCCGCCTGCGTATGAAATCGGCCCTCCGGGGCAGGATTCACGTGATCTGGCGCACACGGCGTGTTCCCGGTAACATCGCACCATCCGGTGTATATATATATTAACCCCGCAGGCTGTATCCTCCTGCGGCCTGTATTGTGGATTAGTGGAAGTCCGTCACGCCTGTGGCGGGCTTTTTTTTATGCCTGCCATCCCATCCGTTTCCGGAGATTCAGGATATGTCCCTCGTGGTGCCTCCCGTGCCAGGAATAGAGCGAGAGAAGGTCGTTCAGGTCCATCGGGCCGTTGTCGGGGTGGTCAATCTTCCTTTTGAAGTCGGCGGCGCCGAGAGATTCCAGGAACAGCACCCACCGCCGGTGGAGGTTTTCCAGGAGCAGCAGCGACACCTCGACCGGCGCACTCCTGGCGTCGAAGGTCTCCGCCCAGAGTTTTTCCTCGTAGGTCTTGACCTTCGGCTCCTGCTCGGTGACGCCGAGCTTGAACCGCACGTATGCGTTCATGTGGCTGTCGGCGACGTGGTGGATCACCTGCCGGACGGTCCAGCCGCCCTCGCGGTATGGCGTGTTCAGCTGGGCATCGCTCAGCCCGGCGACGGCGTTCCTGATCCGTTTCGGGGTTTCGGCGATCGTGCGGATCATTTCGCGGCGGGCCTGGTCGGT
>DATDQD010000155.1:0-4192 GCA_035292425.1 Bacteroidota bacterium | reverse complement strand
CACACTGCACGCACAGGGAATCCCCGATTCGACGGACACCTCGGGGAGGCGCTTTGCGGGCACCCCGGTCATGAAGGAGGCGGGTGAACAGTACAAAGGCCATGAGCTGAGTTACAACTTCCGCACGAAGCGGGGAAAGATCGACCTCGGGGACACAAAAATTGAAGAGGGGTTCTACCACGGGGAGACGATCAAGAAAACCGGCGGGGGGGACCTTTTCGTCCGCGAGGGCCGCTACACGACCTGCGACCTCCCCGAACCGCATTATTATTTCGGCAGCCCCAGGATGAAGGTCGGCGTGAGGGACAAGGTGATCGCGGAGCCGATTTACCTCTACATCGCCGACGTCCCGGTGTTCGGCCTTCCCTTTGCCGTCCTGCCGAACCGCTCCGGCAGGAGGTCGGGCATCATCACCCCCGCGTTCGGCGAAGACGCAAGGCGCGGGAAATTCCTGAGCCATCTCGGTTTCTACTGGGCGACGAGCGACTACATGGACCTCGCGGTGCGGAGCGACCTGTACACGAAGGGCGGATGGGCGCTCTACGGCGACTACCGGTACGCCATGCGGTACACCTTCTCCGGTTCGTTGACCGGCGATTACAAGCACCTGTTCACGGGGGAGTCGACGGACCCGAAGCGGACCGGGGAGAATTCATACCGGCTGAACCTGTCCCACGCCCAGGAGTTCGATCCTACGACGAAACTCGGCGTCAATTTCACGTTCACGAGCGCCAACTCCCTGGTGAACACCCTCAACCTGGCGCAGGCCCTCAACCAGAACATCGTGTCGAACGCGACGCTCTCCCGCAGCTGGGAGGGCACGCCGAACAGCATTTCGCTTAATGTCGCCCGCACACAGGACCTGCGCAACGGCAACGTCACCGAGGTGCTTCCTTCGGTGAACTTCAACCACAGCCAGAGCTTCCCGTTCCGATCAGGGGAATCCGGGCCGGAGGGGAGCCAGGGCTCGAAGAGCTGGTACGAGGATGTCGGCCTCGGGTACGGCGCGAACTTCACCAACCGGCTCTCCGCGACCAATAAAAATATCAGCGGCGTGAAGAGCGCCGCGGGGGGATCGGATCTCCTGGAAACGGTCACTGCCCGCGAGAGGGACCGGAACCGGACGCTTTCGCAGTCCCTCTCGCTGAACTTCGCCCCGAGGCTGGGGCACGTCACCGTTTCGCCGTCGGTCAGCTACCGTGACGTGCGCACCTTCATCGAGAACGACGTGCCGGCGAGGAACCCGGCCGACAGCACCCTGCAGACAACGAAGCAGACATCGAGCCAGAAATCGGGCGTGGTGACCGCGTCGCTTTCGGCGAGCACGAAGTTCTACGGCATGGCCCAGCCCGGCGTCCTCGGGATTTCCGCCTTCCGGCACACCGTGACCCCGAACCTTTCTTTTTCCTACGCGAATCCGATCACGGGCGACAACCGCGGGGAGGAGACCATGTCGATGAATTTCGGCCTGGGAAACATCTTCGAGATGAAGACCGCGGTGCCGGACTCCGGCGAGCCGACGAAAATCCAGCTCCTGAACCTGAACGCGGGGACCTCGTACAATTTCAGCGCGGACAGCCTCCGCCTCGCGCCGCTTTCGATCACATTCCGCACCGGGATCCGGAACATCGTGGACATCGACGGCGGCGCGTCGTACGACTTCTACAAGCTGGTCGAAACCTCGCCCGGCCGCTTCACGAGGGTGAATGCGTACCTGCTCTCCGAGCAGGGGCGGCTGGCGCGGCTGACGACGTTCCGCCTCAGCCTTTCGACGAAGGTCTCCGCCGCCGGCGACGGATCGACCGGCGCCAAGGGAACGGCCGGCGGGGCGGGCCTGCCGCCCGGCGCGGGCTTCCCCGTCAACCCTGCGGAATACGAGCCTGACTTCAGCATCCCCTGGAGCCTCTCGCTGTCGTTCGCGTTCAGCGAGAACAAGGTCCAGCCGAATACCGGCCGCTCCTCCAACATCCGGGGGGGCCTCGAATTCAGCCTGACCGAAAAATGGAAGGTGAGCATGAGCGGGGGGTACGACGTGCTGGGGGGGGAACTCGTGGCGCCCGACGTGACGATCTCGCGGGACCTCCACTGCTGGTTCATGAATTTCTACTGGGTGCCGACCGGCGCGTACAAGCAGTACCGGTTCGAAATCCGGGTGAAGGCCTCTCAGCTCTCCGACCTGAAGGTGACCAAACAGGGGAGCGACAGGGGGTTCGCGCAGTAAGCCGCGGGGACGGCTTTCCCGCCGATTTACGCGGGGATTTTCCTTTCCCGCGTCTGGTACTGGGGAGGTTTGCCCGCCTCCACCGTCGCCTTCGTGATGGTGCACCGCGCGACGTCCCGCTTCGAGGGGAGGTGGTACATGATGTCGAGCATCGTTCCTTCCATGATCGACCGGAGGGCCCTCGCCCCGGTGCCCCGTTCGATCGCCTTCCGGACGACGGCCTCGAGCGCGTCTTTTTTGAATTCCAGTTCGACCCCCTCCATCTGGAAGAGCCGCCTGTACTGCTTGACGATCGCATTGCGGGGTTGTGTCAGGATGCTCATCAGGGCGCGTTCGTCGAGGGAGTGGAGGGAGGAGATGACTGGGAGCCTTCCGATGAATTCCGGGATGAGACCGAACCTGAGCAGGTCATCGGGTTCGATGAGGGGGAGGTACTCGTCGGCGTTCACCTTCCGCCGGTTTTTGATCCGCGCGCCGAACCCCATGGTGTTGCTCTCCACGCGGCGCGCGATGACCTTCTCGATACCCTCGAACGCCCCCCCGCAAATAAAAAGAATATTCTTCGTGTTGACATTAATAAGACTCTGCTCGGGGTGTTTCCGTCCCCCCTTGGGGGGAACGCCGGCGACCGTTCCCTCGAGAATTTTCAGGAGCGCCTGCTGGACCCCTTCCCCCGACACGTCGCGGGTGATCGACGCGGAATCGCTCTTCCTGGCGATCTTGTCCACCTCGTCGATGTACACGATCCCCCGCTCCACCCGGTCCACGTTATAATCCGAATTCTGCAGAAGATGCACGAGCACGGTCTCCACGTCGTCGCCGACGTAGCCGGCCTCGGTCAGGGTCGTGGCGTCCGCGATCGCGAACGGTACGGACAAAATCCTCGCCAGGGTCTGCGCGAGGAGGGTCTTCCCCGTGCCGGTGGGGCCGATCAGCAGGATGTTGCTCTTCTCGATCTCGACGGCCTCCCCGGGGACGCGGTGGTCGATCGCCTCGATTCTCTTGTAATGATTGTAGACGGCGACCGAGAGGGTTTTTTTCGCCTGTTCCTGCCCCACCACGTAATCATCGAGCGCCTTCTTGATCTCCACCGGAGGGAGGAGTCCCCCCTTCGTGGGGGTTTTCGACTGGGCGGGCCGCGTGTTCCTGAGCATCTCGACGGAGCTCGCGACGCACGCGTCGCAGATGTACGCGTCCGGCCCGGCGATGATGCTCTGCACCTGGTCCGCGGGTTTTCCGCAGAAGGAACATTTCACCAGGTCGTCCGGTTTGACTCTGCTGGCCATCGCGTTACTTCTTCGGTTCGATCTTCAGTTTCTTGACGAGGATATTGTCGATGATGCCGTACTCCTTCGCTTCCCCGGCCGACATGTAGCGGTCCCTGTCCGTGTCCCTCTCGATCTGATCGACTCCCTTTCCGGTGTGGCCCGCGAGGATGACGTTGATCTGTTTTTTAATTTTGAGGATTTCCTCCGCCTGGATATGGATGTCCGACGCCGTCCCCTGCGTGCCGCCCCACGGCTGGTGGATCATGATCCGCGAGTTGGGGAGGGCAGTCCTCTTGCCCTTGGTGCCGCCGGCCAACAGGAGCGCGGCGACGCTCGCGGACATGCCGATGCAGATGGTGGCCACGGCCGGCCTGATGTACTGCATCGTGTCGTAGATCGCCATGCCCGCGTACACTCCCCCGCCCGGACTGTTGATATACAAATAGATGTCCTTCTCGGGGTCTTCCGATTCCAGGAACAGCAGCTGGGCGATGATGAGGCTCGCCACCGTGTCGTCGACCGGCGTGCCCAGGAAGACGATCCGTTCCTTGAGAAGTCGCGAGTAGATGTCGTAGGCGCGCTCGCCGCGTCCGGTCTGTTCGACCACCATCGGCACGAGGTTCAGGGCTTGGGTTCGATTGTCCATTTGCACGGCACCTTTGAAGACGGCTATTGCAGGGTCCGGTCAACTTGGGGTCAACCG
>DATDQD010000154.1:0-4656 GCA_035292425.1 Bacteroidota bacterium | reverse complement strand
GCCGCGCTCGGTTCCACGCCGCTGTACGCGCAGGACCCCGTGACGTACACCGTTTCGTTCGACAACGCCGCGCACCACGAAGCGGCAGTCACGGCGCGATTCACGGGCGTCTCCGGCGGTCCCCTCGAGGTCCGCATGAGCAGGTCCAGTCCGGGGCGTTACGCGCTGATGGAGTTCGCACGGAACGTTTACAGCTTCAGGGCTTTCGACGGAAAAGGGAACGAGCTCGCCGTCACGCGGCCCGATCCGCACCAGTGGGACGTTTCCGGGCACGACGGCACCGTCGAGATCCGCTACACGCTCTTCGGCGACCAGGCCAACGGGACGTTCACCGGCATCGACGCGTCCCACGCCCACCTGAACATGCCCGCGACGTTCGCCTGGGCCAGGGGGATGGAAGAGCGCCCGATCGGAATCGAATTCAAAAAACCCGCCGGTTCCGGATGGAAGGCCGCCACACAGCTCTTCCCAACGCGCCACCCGATGATGTTCACCTCGCCGGACCTGCAGTATTTCATGGACAGCCCCACCGAATTGAGCGACTACACGCTCAGGACATGGCGGGCGGGCCCGGGTGACACTGCATTCACGTTCAAACTGGCTTTACACCACAACGGGACCGACGCGGAGGCGGATGCCTATGCGGCGATGTCGCAGCGCATCGTCGAGGAAACCTGGACAGTGTTCGGGGAGTATCCCGCGTTCGACAACGGGGAATACGTGTTCATCGTCGATTACCTTCCCTGGGTGAGCGGCGACGGGATGGAGCACCGGAACTCGACCTCGATCACGTCGGCGCAACCGCTCCGGACCCACGCACCCGGCAACGTCGGGACAGTGGCGCACGAGTTCTTCCACGCGTGGAACGTGGAGCGGATGCGCCCGAAGCCGCTCGAGCCGTTCAATTTCGATAAGGCAAACATGTCGGCGGAACTCTGGTTCGCCGAGGGCGTCACCAACTACTACGACCGTCTCATCCGGATGCGCGCCGGTATCTTCGGGATGGACAGGTTCACGCAAAGCCTCGGGTCGACGCTGAGCTGGTTCCTCAACTCTCCCGGGCGCCGGTATTTCAGTGCCCAGGAGATGAGCCAGAAGGCCCCCCTCACCGACGGGGCGATCTTTCCCGACATTACGAACGAGACCAACACCTATTTTTCCTACTACCCTTTCGGCGACGTGATCGGGATCGCGCTCGACCTCACGCTCAGGTCGCGATTCCCCGGGCTCTCCCTCGACACATTCATGCGGAAGGCGTGGGAGGTCCACGGCCGTACGGAAGTTCCTTATATGAACGCCGACCTCGAGAATGTTCTGGCCGGCCTGACGAACGATCCCGGGTTCGCGCGCGAATTTTTCTCGAAGTATGTCGCGGGACATGAGGCGGCCGGCTACGCGAGGCTGCTCGCGCCGGCGGGACTCCTCCTGCGGCAGAAGGACAGCGGCAAGGCGTCCATCGGCGCTGTCTTCCTGCAGTACCGCGACACGTGCGCCGTGATCGGATCCGGGCCGCCGGAAACGAGCGCGATGTTCAGGGCCGGGCTGGACCGGGGCGACACGATCCTCACGATCGACGAAAATAAAATCGGCTCAAAGGCGGACCTCGATTCGCTCCTGTCAAAACACCGACCGGGCGACCGCGTGGATATCGAATATATCCAGAGGGGAAAAAAGATTTCAGGCAGTATGACCCTCGGAGAGTCGCAGGCGTACGAGGTCGTCACACACGAAAAGGCGGGGATCCCCCTCACAGACGCGGAACGTGAATTCAGGCGGAACTGGCTGGGGAGCAGGAACCCCGGTGCCGGGCCGCCCCCCGTGAAATACTGCCATGAGTGTAAACGGGAATACCCCTTCGAATACGAGTTCTGCCATTACGACGGAAAAGAACTGAAAATCACGCGGGAATGAATCCGGTCGCATCTGATTCCGTATATGTATATTATAGAGAGTCGGAACGCCGGCCGGCGGCGCCATTCACCTGATGATGAATTTTATGAAACGAAAAATATCGATCTGGTTCACGCTTCTTCTTATCGTCACCGCGCTCGTGGCGGGGATGGGGGTCTCGAACCTCCTGACCGACGGCGACATCTTCACGCAGCTCAACAAGTTCAAGGACGTGCTGTCGCTCGTCCAGCAGAATTACGTCGACACCGTGAACATCCGGGACCTCACTTCCACGGCGATCACCGAGATGCTCTCGAAGCTCGACCCCCACTCGGTCTACCTCACGCCGCAGATCACGGAACAGGAAGAGGAACGGTTCCAGGGATCGTACCAGGGCGTCGGCCTCGAGATCCTGGTGGTCAACGACACCCTGATGGTGGTCAACCCGATGGGGGGAGGACCGGCGTCCCGGATGGGCATCCTCTCGAATGACCGGATCATCAAAATCGACGATTCGACCTCCATCGGGCTCACCACACAGCGGGCGGCGAAGAAGCTCCGGGGTCCCAAGGGAACGAAGGTGAGCGTCACCATCCTGCGGACGGGCGTGGCGGAACCGCTCGGGTACGACATCATCCGGGACAACATTTCCATCACGAGCATCGACGTGGCGCTGATGATCCGGGACGACGTGGGGTACGTCAGCGTCAACCGCTTCGCGGCCACCACCAGCACCGAGCTGGAGAAAGCGCTCGGGGACCTCCGCTCGCAGGGGATGAAGAAGCTGATCCTCGACCTCCGCGGGAACCCCGGCGGGCTGATGAACGAAGCCGTCGAGATGACGGACGCGTTCCTCGACGGCGGCACCGAAAAAGCGCCGAAAAAGGTCGTGTACACGAAATCGCACGACGGGAAGATGGACGAAACCTTCTATTCGAGTGACGGCAACCCGTTCGAGAAACTCCCGCTGATCGTGATGATCAACCACGGCTCGGCGAGCGCGAGCGAGATCGTCGCGGGCGCGCTGCAGGACTGGGACCGCGCCCTCATCGTCGGCGAGACGAGTTTCGGGAAGGGGCTGGTCCAGCGCCAGTGGGACCTCTCCGACGGCTCATCCCTAAGGCTGACCGTCGCGCGGTACTATACCCCGAGCGGCCGCCTGATCCAGAGGCCCTACGACGGGCTTGACCAGGCCGAGTACGTGCGGCAGGCGTACGAAGAGGGCGATTCCGCCGACGCTTCCGACACCCGGGTCGGGAAGGATTCGCCCGGTGCGCAGAAGGAAATCCCGGATTCCGCGAGACCGGTCTATAAGACGCACGCGGGGAGGATCGTCTACGGCGGGGGCGGGATCAAGCCCGACTATGTCGTAAAACCGGGCGAACTCACGAACACCACCGCCGAGATGCTGCGCCGGAACGTGTTCTACCTTTTCGCATTGGCATACCTCGACGGCGAGGGCCGTTCCGTCCGGACGGATTACCGGGACGCGGCCTCGTACGCCGACAGGTTCACGGTGACGGGGAAGATGGTCGAATCGTTCACGGATTTCGTGAAGGGAAAAGAGATCAAAATCGACGAGGAGCAGTTCAGGAAGGACCGGAGTTTTATTGTGACGATGGTAAAGGCCGAGATCGGCCAGAGCCTCTTCAACGACCCGGGACGGTACCGCGTGATGTTGCCCAACGACGCGCAGGTCGGGAAGGCGCTCGAACTCCTCCCCGAGGCGGAGAAGATGGCGCAACTCGGTGCCCCGATCCCCGGGAAAAAGCTGAACTGAGCCTTTCCGCGGGGAGGGACGATCCCGCGGCAGGCGGCTGTCTTATTTCATGAAGAGCAGTTTCCTGGATTCGGAATGCATGCCGGCCTGCAGACGATAAAAATACACTCCGCTCGCCAGAGTGCCGGGCTCCCACCGCACATCGTGTCTCCCCTCCGGTTCGGTTCCATCGACCAGCATGCCCATCAATTCCCCGTAGACGTTATGCACCCTCAGGGACACACGCTCCCTGCGTGCGAGTACATAGCTGATCGTGGTGGCGCCGTTGAACGGGTTGGGATAATTTTGTGAAAGCGAAAACGCCGACGGGACCGCCTCTTCTCCCACGGAGGTCACGTTTCCGATGACGCCCCTCCGATAATAAATCTCCCATCCCGGGCTCCCGATGTACCCGGACCATACAACATGGATGTACCGGTTCGTGAAGGCCAGCCCAAAATCCCCATGATAGCCGACCGGGAGAATATCACTCCAGGTCGCGCCGAAATCGGTGCTCACCATCAGGACCTGACCGGGGACAAACGAGGTGTCGGGATAATTATTCCATGTTACGGCCACCCGGGATCCGGCGGCCGCGACGATTGGAAATTCGACGCCCTTCGATGCGTTGAGGGTCCGTACATTCTCCCAGGTCGCGCCATTGTCGGAACTGTGACGGAACCGCACGAACTCCTCGGAATCCGGATTGACGCTGTCCTCCGGCACGCTCCGCCAGACGGCATAGACATCCCCGGCATCGGTGATCGCAAGACCGGGGGAATCGTAAAAAACGTCGTACGCCGATGTCAGGATAGTCCCCTCCCAGTTCATCCCCAGATCACTCGTTCGCTGGTAATAAAGCTCTGTGGAAGAATCGGTATCGAACACCCCGGCATAGTGAAGGCCCCAGGCATTCGCCCCTATTCTGGCAGGTTGATTCCCCGAGGGTATCGCGACAGGGGGTTCCCAGTCGACCCCGGCGTTGGTGCTGTAGGCCACCCGACTCG
>DATDQD010000153.1:0-6751 GCA_035292425.1 Bacteroidota bacterium | reverse complement strand
GATGTCGACATCGTCCGCGACAAGATTCCGCTCTACACCGTGGACGTCGCGTTCATGGTCGAACCCGAAATCGGCTACGTCAGCGTGAACCGGTTCGCCCAGACGACGGCCTCGGAATTCTCCGAAGCGCTCCAGAAGCTCAGATCGAAAGGCATGAAGAAGCTGGTCCTCGACCTCAGAAACAACGGGGGGGGCCTGCTCGACCAGGCGTTCAGGATCTCGAACGAGCTCATCCCCGCCGGGAAGAAAATCGTCTATACCAAGGGGCGAAGGCCCGAGTTCAACAACGATTTCATCAGCCAGGGTGGAGGCTTCGCCGACGTAAGCCTGATCGTGCTCGTCAACGCCGGGTCGGCCTCCGCGAGCGAGATCGTGAGCGGCGCCATCCAGGACTGGGACAGGGGCCTCATCGTGGGAGAGACGACCTTCGGGAAGGGGCTCGTCCAGCAGCAGTACGATCTGCCCGACAAATCGGCCTTCCGGCTCACGACGGCGCGGTACTATACGCCGTCCGGGCGGCTGATCCAGCGCCCCTTCGGCAAGAACATCGACGAGTACCGCAACGCGGTGCTCGACCGTAACGAAGTGGAAGGCGTGAATATCGAACACGCTGAAGAAAGCGACACCTCGAGACCGGTCTTCAAGACGGCGGGGGGACGCAGCGTCTATGGCGGCGGAGGGATCACGCCCGATTACATCGTGAAGCAGGGGAGGCTTTCGGAACTCGCTTCCCGGATCCTGGGGGCGGGAGTGTTCCAGGAGTACACGGCCGGGTTCCTGGACGCCCGGGGCAAGGACCTTCGCCGGCAGTATGCGGCCGGCCCCGCGGAATTCGTGGAAGGCTTCTCCGTCGACGACGCGATGTTCGCAGATTTCAAGGCCATCGTCTCCAGAAAGGAAATCGCCATGGACGCCGACCAGCTTTCGAAGGACGAGGGCTACCTCCGGAAGAGGATCAAGGCCCACGTCGGGCGCTCCCTCTTCGGCAACGAAGGCTGGTACGCCACGATGAGGTCCGAGGACGTCCAGCTCGGGAAGGCCCTGACGCTCTTCCCGGAAGCCGACCGCATCGCGGGGCTTCACTGAAATATTCTCCGGTGATCGGGATCCCCGGCCTGTCGGCAGTCCTCGCGTCCTGCGCGCTTCTTCTCCTGTTTCCGCCGGGAGCGCTCCCCTGCGCGCCTGCGGTGCCGCCCGATTCGGGCCGTTCGATGTTCTTCCCCGGCGAGGAGCTGATTTATAATGTGAGTTACGCGACGGTGAACCTCGGCCAGGTGCGGATCAGGGTCCTGGAAAAGAAGACCGACCAGGGCCGCACCGTCTATTCGGCGGAGGCGAATATCGATTCCTACAAGGGAGTCCCCTTCGTGGACCTCCATGCCGTCTTCGACAACCTCATCGACGATCGCGTCCACTCCGCGAGGTTCCGGAGCAGGATCCGCGGGGACAACGGAACGGACACCGTTTCGTACTCGTTCGACTACCCCAACAAACGCCTCTTCGTTCTGAACCGCCCCGCGCCCGGGGACGGCAATTCCTTCGACGACACGCTCGCCATCGAATCCTTCTACCAGGACGGGCTCTCCCTCTTCTTCTACGCGCGGCAGGAGGTCCGGAACCGGCGGCAGGTCTCCGTGCCGACCGTGGTGAGCGAAAAGAAGGGGACCACCTCGTTCGACTTCACGGCCGAGAGGATGGACGAGGAGATCGATGCCGTGGATTACCCGGTGGACGTCGTCTATTTCAGGGGCGAGGCCGGCTTCGTGGGCATCTTCGGGCTCACCGGTGAATTTGAAGGCTGGTTCAGCAACGACGACGCGAGGGTTCCGATCCTGGCGAAGATGAAGGTGCTGATCGGGAGCGTGAGGATCGAGCTCATGAAGTGGAACCGTGAGGGGTGGAATCCGCCGATATACCGGAAGGAGGGCGGAGAGTGATCCACGCCTGCCGCGGAGCGCTGCCGACCATCGACCCGACGGTCTTTATCGCTGCGGGACGTCGTGCCGGAGGGATTGCTCGCGGCGGGCTCGCCCGCGAATGTCCTCCGGGCGCTCTCCCCCGGGGAGATCGGGACGATCAGGCAGACGGCTCTCGATTATGTCGCCCACGCCCGGGCGTATGCCCCGCGGTGAACCGCGCTATTCCTTCGAAAGGGGGATAAAAGAAACATATTCCCGCCGCCCCACTTGACATTGATGGAGGTGGGATATTATATTCACACAGAATCATCGCGGACATCAGCAGGGGGACCAGCAACCATACATAATTCATCACAATCACTAACACTACACCATCACTGAACGGAGCCGGGGGCCGGAATCTCCGCCCGGCCGGGTTCAGGCACCGAGGAGGAAAGTATGATGGCGACCGGTAAAGTGAAGTGGTTCGATGGAAAGAAGGGCTATGGCTTCATCGTCCCGGCAGAAGGGAATGGCGACGTGTTTGTCCATTACACTTCGATCCAGTCCGACCGCGAGTTTCGAACGCTCAAGGAAGGGATGTCGGTGAAGTTTGATCTCAGTGAGGGAAAAAAAGGTCTGCAAGCACAAAACGTCGTGGTGATACGATAACCCCTTGCTCCGTTCGTTATTCAAGCCCCCGAGCGCAGGGCCAGTCATAGGGCCGGCAATCGGGGTTTTTATTACCATATCCAGAACCGGGACCGCAGTACCATGTCGTTTGTTTTTACATCGTCGGATTTCAGGAAAATCGGGAAGACCCTCGGCGTCGCGCCGAAGCACAAGGGCAACAACGTCCGGTATGAACTCGGGGGTCCGGCGGATCCGCGGAAGCTGACCCTGGAAGTCTACCCGGGTATCCCGATCGGAAAGAAAAAGGGAAATCTCGTCACCGTCTACACGCAGAACTCCCATCTGCAGCTCCATTTTTGTTCCGGCTTCGTGGTCAGCCCGATGCTTCGCGAGGTCACGTTCGTGGGTGAAGCGGGCGGCAAGCTGGCCGGCCTCATCGTCGAGAAGGAAGGCGGCTGTTCGCTCTACGCCAACGTCGAACGCGATATTCTCTCGGGCGACTTCACGATCCTGGGTCCCGAGGTGATGCTTTCGGGTATCGCGCTGTCGCTCAGCGAATCGATCCTGCTTCCGCCGAAGAAGGGCCGGGGCCGGAAGAAAGGATGATCCGGATAGAGATCTTCAACAACCACCCGGGCCGAAGGGTACGACACGGAGAGATACGAAAAGCCGCCGCGGCGGTCCTCCGGGGAGAGGGCGAGACCGATGCCCTCGTGAGGGTGATCTGTACGGGAGATTCCCTGATGAAGAGGCTGAACCGGGCCTGGCTCGGTCACCGCTCCACGACAGACGTGTTGACGTTCACACTGGAATCCGGCCGCGGAAAAACCCTGGAGGGAGAGATCTACGTCAACCTGGACCAGGCGAGGAGGCAGGCCCGGGACGCCGGTGTGACCGACCGGAACGAGATTGCCAGGCTGGTCGTTCACGGATCGCTGCACCTCCTCGGATACGACGACGCAACGCCCCCGCTCAGGCGGAAGATGGCGGGGCGCGAGGACGTGTATCTCGACCGGCTGAAGGCGGGCTGAGGGCTGGATTGCCCCGCTCCGCTTCTTAATCATGACGAATTTCGCAGGAATGAATGGCAAAATCACTGATCATCGTTGAATCGCCGGCCAAGGCCAGGACGATCAACAAGTACCTGGGGAAGGAATACACCGTGCACGCATCCGTGGGGCACATCAAGAACCTTCCCAAGAGCAGTCTCGGCGTTGACCTCGAGAACGGCTACGCGCCCACCCTGGAGGTCATCAAGGGGAAGGAAGACGTCGTGAAGGGCTTGAGGGACACCGTCAAAAAAGTCGACAACATCTACATCGCGACGGACCCCGACCGCGAGGGCGAGGCGATCGCCGCCGACATCGCCGAGGAGATCGGCGATGCCAACGCGAACATCTACCGCGTGCTCTTCCACGAGATCACCGAGAACGGCGTCAACGAGGCGATGAAAAACCCGGTGAAGATCAATACCGACCTCGTGTCCAGCCAGCGGGCACGGAGGGTCATGGACAGGATCGTGGGATACAAGGTCAGCCCGTTCCTCTGGAAGACCCTCTATTACGGCCTGTCCGCGGGGCGCGTGCAGTCGGTGGCGCTCAAACTGATCTGCGAGAGAGAGATGCAGATCCGCGAGTTTACGCCGACGGAATACTGGTCGATCATTGCGGAGTTCTCCACGCCGAAACGCGAATCCTTTTACGCCAAGCTGATGAAAATCGACGGCAGGGAACTGTTCGTGCCGTCGAAGGACAACCTCCAGGAGATCCAGCACAGGAAAAATCCGGACCAGTACTATTATATACCGTCCGAGGACGAGGCCCGGAAATACCTCGACGACATCCGCGGGCAGAACTTTGCCGTTTCGGACCTCGCGAAAAGGGAATCGAAGCGGAACCCGCTTCCGCCGTTCATCACCAGCACGCTCCAGCAGGAGGCGTCGAAAAAATTCCGTTTCTCCGCCTCGCGGACGATGGTGCTCGCCCAGAAACTCTACGAGGGCATGGAGATCGGCGGGGACGGGCTGGTCGGACTGATCACCTACATGAGGACCGATTCGACGCGTCTCGGCGCCGACTCGGTGGCCGCGGCCAGGGCATTCATCGCGGGCAGCTACGGCAAGGAGTACGTGCCGAAACACCCCTTCGTCTACAAGAAAAAAAAGACGTCCCAGGATGCCCACGAGGCGATCCGCCCCACGTCCATCAAGTACACCCCCTCGTCGATCAAAAAATATCTCGACAAGGACCTCTACCGCCTCTACGAGCTGATCTGGAACCGGTTCATCGCGTCCCAGATGGAAGCCGCCCGGCTGGAGACCACGACGGTCACCGTCACCGGCGGCCGGTACCTCTTCAGGGCGAGCGCCTCTGTCTACACGTTCAGGGGGTTCCTCCTCGTCTACGACGAATCGGCGGAAGCGGACGCCCCGGGGGAGGAGGAGGATTCGGAGATGATCGACGAGAAGCTCCCGCAGGGGATGACCGCCCGGGACCCGCTCTCGCTCGGGAGCCTGGTGCATCACCGGCATGAGACCTCGCCCCCGCCGCGCTACGCGGAAAGTTCCCTCGTGAAGACGCTTGAAGCGCTCGGGATCGGCCGGCCGAGCACGTACGCCATGATCGTGGGGACGATCATCGACCGGAAGTACGTGGAGCAGCGGGAACGCAAGCTCTACGCCCTCGCTCTCGGCCTGGAGGTCAACAAGCTGCTCGCGGGGAGCTTCCCCCATATTTTCAACGTCCGCTTCACCGCCCGGATGGAGGAGGAACTGGATACGATCGCTTCCGGCAAGAACGAATACCGCAAGGTGCTGGACGATTTCTTCATTCCCTTCAAGGAATCCCTGGACAAGGCCTCCGGCAACGCCGCCGCCATCAAGAAATCGCTCCAGACGATCACCGGGGAAGCGTGCGAGCTCTGCGGCAGGAAGATGGTCAACAAGTGGGGCCGCAACGGCCGGTTCATGGCCTGCACCGGGTATCCGAAGTGCAAGAACACCATGCCGCTCCCCGAGGACCGCGAGAAGACCCAGCACCATTCGGGTCAGAAGTGCGACCTCTGTGAAGGGGAGATGCTCGTGAGGTCGAGCAAGTTCGGGACGTTCCTCGGGTGCTCGAACTACCCGAAGTGCAGGAACACCAAACCGATCACGACCGGGATCAAGTGCCCGAAGTGTCCGACCGGCGAAATCATCGAGAAGAAGACGAAACGCCGCCGCTCGTTCTACGGGTGCTCGAAGTACCCGGAGTGCGATTTTGCGTCGTGGGACAAACCGACCGCCACGGCGTGTGAGACGTGCGGTTCACCGTTCATGGTGGAAAAATATTCCCAGAAGCGGGGGGAGTATCTCAGGTGTCCCTCGTGTAAAAGCGAGGTGGAGAAGGAAGAATCGGTGGCCGTCTAGGAATGCCAGAAACGTTCAGGAACCATATCGCAGCCTTCCTCGCCTACCTGGCGGCCGAAAAAAATTATTCCCCTCATACGGTCACGGCATACGCGGGCGACCTTGAACAGTTTCGGGAATTTATGGCCGCGCACGCCGGGAAGCCGGACGCGGACCCCGCAGCGGCGGACCATCTCACCCTGAGGCTCTACCTCGGGGAACTCACCGACAGGGGGATCCAGAAACGGTCGATCGCCAGGAAGCTGGCGGCCATCAGGTCGTTCTTCAGGTACCTGGTGAGGAAGAAATGCCTCGGGTCGAACCCGGCCATGAACCTGGTCACGCCGAAACTGCCGAAGAAGCTCCCGTCGTTCCTCGACGAGCCCTCGGTGAACGCCATGATGGAGCTCCCGGACCCGGCGACCCCGTCGGGATTACGCGACAGGGCGATCCTCGAACTCCTCTACGGCACCGGCATCAGGGTCGGCGAACTGACCGGGCTGAGCATCGCAGGCCTCGACCTGGAGGGCCGGACCGTGAAAGTGCGGGGCAAGGGGAGCAAGGACAGGATCCTTCCGCTGGGGGAGAGGGCCCGCGAGGCGCTTCGCAGCTACGTCGCGGCAAGGAAGACGGGGGGGAACTGCCGCCCAGGCGAACCGGTGTTCGTGAACTCGAAGGGATCGGAGATGAACCGGAGGGAGATCTACCGCATCGTCCGGAAATACATCTCTCTCGTCTCGGAGATCGATAAAAGGAGCCCCCACGTGCTCCGCCATACGTTCGCGACCCACATGCTCAACAACGGGGCCGACCTCAGGGCGGTCAAGGAGCTGCT
>DATDQD010000152.1:0-17811 GCA_035292425.1 Bacteroidota bacterium | reverse complement strand
CGTTCCGCCGGGTAGCGCTATGCTCCCACATGTCGAAGTCCATCGCGGGACAGACGAGGATTTCCTTCCGGAAGGCGAGCGCGAGGGTGGTGACGGCGTCGTCGGCGATGCCGTGGGCGAGTTTCGCGACCACGTTCGCCGTCGCGGGCGCGATCACCATGATGTCGCCGCCGCGGGCGAGGTCGATGTGCCAGGTTTTGCCGGTGTGCCCGGAGCCGGGCGCCGGAAACGTGCCCACGATCGTATCGGCGCCGGTGAGCGTCGAGAGGGTCAGCGGCGTCACGAACTTTGCCGCGGACTCTGTCATGAGGACCCGCACCGAAGCGCCGCGCTTCACGAACTCGCGCACGAGGAACGGGATCTTGTAGGCGGCGATCCCGCCGGTGATCCCGATGACGATCTGTCTGCCCTTGAGCATGACGCGCGCGCAGTTCGGCGGGTTACGGGGCCGTCGGGGGGACTTCCTCTTCCTTGTACCGGTAGCCGATCTTTTTTTCGGTGAGCTCGCGGATCGCGATCTCGGTCGGCTTGGGCCGCTGTTCGAACTCCTTGGCCACGAGAATCTGGTCCGGGTTCGTCTGCGGCTGTTCGGTCTCATCTTCCGGTTCGAAGATCCTGGACTGCAGCATTTCGATCCGCTGGTTGAACTCGATTTTCATCTCTTCGTTGATCTGACGCGCCCGCTTGAGGAGCACGACGATCGCCTCGTAGATGTTGTCGGCGGTTTTCGTAAGTTTTACGATGTCGAGGGGTTTAATCGGCATTCGCTGTTCCTTTCTGGTGATCGCTTGATGAATTGAAATTCTGCAATGCGTCGCGGACGATATCGTCCACCCGGTTCACGGCGTCTTCGAGCCGGTCGTTCACGACCTGGAAATCGAACCGGTCCGCTTCCGCCATCTCGAGGGGTACCCGCTCGAGCCGCCGCTTCAGTGCGGCGGTGTCCTCCGTGCGCCTGTTCTCCAGCCGCGTGAGCAGGCTCTGCAGGTCGGGAGGCTTCACGAAGATGAGCACGGCGGTCTCGCCGTACAATTTCTTGATCGAGAGGGCGCCCTTCACGTCCACGTCAAAGAGCACCGACCTCCCGGCGTTCAGCCCGGCGTCCACTTCCTTCCTGAGCGTCCCGTACATCTGCCCGAAGAGCTCTTCGTATTCCACAAGTTGCCTTCCGTCGATCAGCCGCTGGAAATCCTCCCGGCTGAGAAAGTAGTAGTCCACCCCATTGACCTCGTAATCGCGCTTCGGCCGCGTGGTCGCTGACACGGAGAACACCAGCGTAGGGTGGCGGCGGAGAATTTCGCCGGCGATGGTCGTCTTTCCGCCGCCGCTCGGGGCGGAGATCACGATCAGTCGTGCGCTGGGCATCGGGGCCGCCTACTCGATGTTCTGGAGCTGTTCCCTGATTTTCTCGAGCTCCTCCTTGACCACCACGACGGTCTGGGCGATCGCCGCGTCGTTGGCCTTCGACCCCATCGTGTTCACCTCCCGGTTCATCTCCTGCACGAGGAAGTTCAGCTTTCGTCCCGGGGAGTCCTCCTCCTCCATCGTCTTCCGGAAAAACGTCATGTGGCTCCGGAAACGGACGCATTCCTCGGTCATGTCCAGCTTGTCGGCGTAGATCGCGAGTTCGAGCTCGAGCCGTTTCTCGTCGATCGAGGACCTGTCGTCGAGCAGTTCGCCCAGCCGCCGCCGCATCCGTTCCTTCTCGTCCGGGACCCGGGCCGCCCCCTGCTTTTCAATCTCGCCGACCTTCTTCTCGATGAACTTCAGACGGGAGACGAGGTCTTTCTTCAGCTCCATCCCTTCCTTCGAGCGCATCCGGGCGGTATTTTCGAGCGCCTTCACGAGCGCCTGCCGGGTGAGGGTCCATTCCGCGTCGTCGAGTTCGCCGAGTCCGTCCGCTTCGAGCACCTCGGGGAACTTCAGCAACTGGTCGAGCGTGATTTCCTCCCGGAGTTTGAGCGATTTCCGCAGCGAGGTCAGGAGCTTGTAATATGCCTTCGCCGCCGGTTCGTTGACCCTGAGCGGCATGTCGCCATTGTTCCCCCGGGTGAGGGTCACCGAGACGTTGATCTTTCCCCTGGAGAGGCTTTTCCTGATGATTTCTTTGATGTCGTTTTCCCGCAGGGAGAGCGAGCCCGGGATCCTGAGGTTGACCTCCAGGTACCTGCTGTTCACGGTGCGTATTTCCACTCCGACGGACGTGCGGTTTTTGGATACTTCACCGCGTCCGTAGCCTGTCATGCTCGAAATCATCGGAAAAAGTCGCTTTTTTGGGGGATGAAGTCTTGTAAAGTACAAAATAATCGAGCGATGGTCAAGGGGGAGTTTCCACGAATTCGTTGGGATTCTCTCGGGCGAAATCCTATATTCACGCACCGTATTTCCACATTCCAGCCGATGATCGCGCATTATTTCACCCTCGAGGCCCTCGCGGCCGGACTTCGGAACGAGTTCGCCGTGGCGGCGGTGACGGAAGCGTTCACCCAGTCGAAAAATGAACTGATCTTCACCCTCGCGGCCTCCGGCCGGGACGACCGTTCCCTGCTGGTGTGCGTTGCCCCGGGGATGAACGCCCTGTTTTTTCGCGACGGGAGAATGCGCGCGAAGAAAAATTCGACCGATATCTTCCCGGAGATCTTCGGCGCCGCCCTTTCCGATATCCGCGTCGATGCCTTCAGCAGGGTAATGACCCTCTTCGCGGGCGCATACCGCGTGAAGGCGCATCTCTTCAATAACGCGGCCGCCAACGTCTTCCTCCTCGGGGCGGACGACACGGTGATATCGGCTTTCAGGAGCGGTGCCCGCTTCGCCGGCCGGCCCTACGCCGTGTCAGGCAACATCGAAGACCGTCCCGATCCCCCCGACGCCGCCCGGCTCCGGGAATTGCTGGCGGCATCGGACGAATCCCTCGAAAAGGCGGTCAAAAAAATCTTCCCGTGGCTCGGCCCGCTCTACCAGCGGGAACTGTTTTTCCGCGCGGGGGTGGAGGGCGCGACAACTGCCGCGGATGCCGGAGAAGGGGCCGCCCGCGCGATCTCCTCTGCGCTCACAGACCTGCTCTGTAATATCCGGGATCTCCGGGAAATCCGGAAAATCCGCGGACCTGGTGCGTGGCTCTACGCGGCGCCCGGCTTCGACCGGGAGGTCCTGAGCGCCGTTGAACTCAAACATCTCAGCGGCCGCGGGACGAGGTCGTTTCCCACCGTCAACGAGGGTATACGCGAGGCATTTTCCTCGCGGCGGAGGGACGCGGGGATCGAGGATGAAAAATCGGAGATCGTGGAGGCCGCGGAAAGAGAACGACGGAAGGTCGAACGGTCGCTGAAGGAGGCGAGGTCCCGGGCGGACGACGCGTCCGCGCCTGACCGCTACCGCGCGATCGGCACACTGATCCTGACGCACCTGAACGGCCTCAGGAAAGGGGAGACGGAGGCCAGGCTCGCCGATGAGACCGGCGCGGAGGTGGTCGTGCGGCTGGACAGGTCCCTGACGCCGGCGGCGAACGCGAACGCGTATTTCGACAGGGCGCGGAAGGCTGAGACCGCCAGAACGGAGAACGAGTCCCGGATCGGGATCCTGGCGGCGAAACTCGCCGGGATCGAGTCGCTTCTCGCCGAGATCGAACAGTGCGACGATGTCCGCGCGGTCCGCGACATCAAGAAGCGGTTGCGGTCGGGACGGGGTGCGCCGATCGCGATGCAGGGAGGCGAGCGGCTTCCGTACCGGGTGTTCCCGATCGGTGAACAGTACGAGGCGTGGGTGGGGAAAAGCAGTTCGGACAACGACACGCTGACGTTCAAACACGCCGGCCCTCACGATTACTGGATGCACGTGCGCGGCTCGTCGGGGTCGCACGTGGTCCTGAAGTCCCGTTCGGGGGGCAGATTCGATCCGCCCAAAGAGATCCTCCGGGCGGCGGCCCGGATCGCCGCCTGGTACAGTAAAATGAAAAAGGCGGGAATGGTCCCGGTGGCGTATTGCGAGAGGAAGTATGTGAAAAAACCGAAAAACGCCCCGCCGGGGACGGTAACGCTGCAGCGCGAGGAAGTCATCTTCGTGGAACCCGCTTTACCTTGACAAATCCCACTGATGTGCGTATATTCACACATTCGTAATTCGCCGACACACGAAGACCTGCGTCCCGGGGAGCAGACGGGGGTCATATCTTGCGCAATTTCCAGAGGAGAATCTATGAAACGCCCGCCGTTGATCCTGCTGCTCTGCCTGATCCTGCCTTCCGTCCTGTTTTCACAGACCGACACGGCCGCCGCGGCGACCGAAGAACCATCCGTCTCCGGCATCTGGGTAGCGGTTGCCGCGGGCGGCTGGACGATCCCTTTCGAACCGTCGGAGTTCAAGGACCAGTTCAAGCCCAATTTCAATTTCGGGGGAGGCATCGCCTACTCCCTCCCTCCCGGCGAAGCCGGATACGGTGAAGTCTCGCTGCTGTTCCACTATTATAACGTCCTCTTCAGCAGATCCGATTTCACGACCGCGAACAATATTCCCGCAAGCGCAACCGTCTACGGATATCCCGGCGATATCTTCACGGCCATGGTCCAGTTCAGGGGTGTGTTCGCGGGTTCCAGGGACAACATCGCCCCGTACTTCACGACGGGAATGGGATTCTACCACATCGCCCTGCCGGCCCTCGGCATCGAGAACGCCGCAGCGCCAATCTCCGAGGAATACAAGAAGTCAACCTTTGGATGGTCGGTCGGCCTCGGGGTGGATGTTCCGGTCATGGATCGCCTTACCTTTTTTGCGGACGGGAAATTCCTCCTCGGCGTAACGGAGACGAACGGGCACAAGCTCATCTCGGTGGGCGGCGGGGTCAGGGTTACACTCTGACAACCGCACGAAGGACGAAATCTACCGGACACTCAAACTCTCCGAAGACCGTTTCACCGACGACGGGCTGATCGGCTCCATGGCGAAATACCCGGGACTGATACAGCGCCCGATCGTCGAGAAGGGGGACAGCGCGATCCTCGCGCCTCCGGCGGAGCGAATCAGGAAAATTCTGTAGGACCCCGGGACCTCTTTTGCCAGGCCGTTTCGAACCGAAGCTTCTCACCGTTCTCCGGGAGGGTTATACCCGGCCGCAGTTTCTCTCGGACCTCACCGCCGGGGTCATCGTCGGCATCGTCGCGCTCCCCCTCGCCATCGCGTTTGCCATCGCCTCAGGGGTAAAGCCCGAGCAGGGCCTGTTTACCGCCGTGATCGCCGGGCTGATCGTGTCGGCGTTCGGCGGGAGCAGGGTCCAGATCGCCGGCCCCACCGGCGCCTTCATCGTGATCGTCTACGGGATCGTCCAGTCCTACGGGTACGACGGCCTGATGGTGGCGACGATGATGGCCGGCGTCATGCTGCTCGTGATGGGGCTCGCGCGGTTCGGGACGCTCCTGAAGTTCGTGCCCTATCCCCTTGTCGTGGGCTTCACCAGCGGCATCGCCTTGATCATATTCTCCTCGCAGGTCAACGACCTCCTCGGCCTCAGGGTCCCGAACCTCCCCGCCGACTTCATCGGGAAGTGGGCGGTGTACGCCGTGAGTTTCGCGGGGACGGACATCGTATCGGTCGCCGTCGGGGTGGGCTCGCTCGGGGTCATCCTGGTCGTGCAGCGCCTCGGCTGGAAGCTCCCGGGGTCGCTGCTCGTCCTCGTCCTCGCGACGGCGGCGGTGCACTCGATGCGCCTCCCGGTGGAAACGATCGGCTCCCGATTCGGCGAGGTCCCCATGATGCTCCCCGCCCCGCGCCTCCCGTCGTTCTCGTGGCAGGACATCACGCGCCTCTTCTCCCCGGCGGTCACGATCGCGCTCCTCGGGGCGATCGAATCGCTCCTCTCGGCGGTCGTCTCCGACGGCATGATCCGCTCGCGCCACCGCTCGAACATGGAGCTGGTCGCGCAGGGCGCGGCAAACATCCTCTCGCCCCTCTTCGCGGGGATCCCCGCCACCGGCGCCATCGCCCGGACGGCGACCAACGTGAAGAGCGGCGGGAGAACCCCCGTCGCCGGGATCGTCCACGCCGTCGTCCTCCTGCTGATCATGCTCTTCTTCGGAAAATGGGCGGGTCTCATCCCGATGCCGGCGCTCGCCGCGATCCTGGTGGTGGTCTCCTACAATATGAGCGAGTGGCGTTCGTTCAGGAAAATCCTCCGGGCGCCCAGGAGCGACGTCACCGTCATGCTCGTCACGTTTTTCCTGACGGTGGTGGTGGACCTGACCGCCGCAATCCAGATCGGGATCATCCTCTCGGCGATGTTCTTCATCAGGAGGATGGCGGAGGTGAGCCAGGTGACGCCGCTGACAAAGGACCTGCAGGATGCCGACGAGAAGGAGGCAGAGGGGGGGAGCCCGCAGAAAATCCCGGACGGGGTGGAGGTGTTCGAGGTCTTCGGTTCGCTCTTCTTCGGGGCGGTGGACCAGTTCACGGAAACAATCCGCGAACTCCGGAAAAAGCCGAAGGTCTTCATCCTGGAAACGAAGAACCTCCTCGCCATAGACGCCACGGGCCTCCGGGCCCTGGAGGAGCTGATCGGTTCGTTTTCCCACCAGGGGACCACGATGATCATCTCCGGCATCCACAAACAGCCCCTCTTCGCGATCGTCCAGGCGGGGTTGATGGATAAAATCGGGGAGGACAACGTCTGCGGTTCGCTCGAGGAGGCTCTCGAGCGGGCGAGGAGCCTTACGGCCTCAAAATCTTGAACGCGTGCATCCAGTCGTTCCGGAGGAATCCCGGGATGCACCAGAGCATTGCGAGCGGCTCGATCGCGCGGGCCGCTTCGGCCTTTCCCAGGTCTTCAGTCTCCCATCCGAACGCGTCCAGGATCTCCCTCACCTCTTTCCTGGCGTCGTCGTCGTTGCCGCAGATGAACATGGTCGGGCGCGTGCCGCCGAAATCGGGGTCGACCATGTACTTGTGGCCGGCGCAGCTGAACGCCTTGACGAAGCGCGCCCCGGGGACCCGCTTCTGCAGACGTTCCATCAGCGACTCGTCGAGGTTCGTGAAGTACCGCAGGACGCCGTTGACGGGCGGGGCCTCGGCGATCGGGTTGCTCGTGTCGATGACCGTTTTCCCCTCCAGGTATTCCGCGCCGATCGCGCCGATCACGGCCTCCGCGACCGAGCCCCTGACCGCCAGGACCACGATCTCGCCGAACTTCGCCGTCTCCGTGAACGTTCCGATCTTCGCCTTTCCCCCGGTCTTCAACCGGAGGTCTTCGTGCTTTGAGGGATTGTTCGTCCCGATCATCACGTCGTAGCCGTACCTGATCAGCCCGTTGGCGAGCGTCTTCCCGACGTCGCCCGAACCGATGACGCCTGCTTTTCCTGCCATGCGATGCTTCTTGAATGAATGGTGAATGTGAAGGGGATGGATTACCGTTACACGGGACTGTCGCGGATGTCTGCGGTGGCCGCCCCGCCTGCGGGCGTTACTCCTGCTCCGCCTGCTCCCGGTATCCGCCCGGCAGACGGAAGGACCCCTTTTCACACGCCGCGATCGCCTCGTTCATGAGGATCATGACGGCGGATTTCTCGTCGAGTTCCTTTTTCCCGAAGGAGCCCGGGGGCGTGCCGATCGGGCGGTACGACACCCGTTCGGGACCGTACGATACGGAATCGAGGAACGAGGAGGTGTCCGTCCGGAACGCCCAGACATCGTCCAAAATCCCGTCGAACTTCTTCGACCTCGCCAGGATCCGCCTGTACACCCAGTTCCTCTCCGGGTCCATGTCCGCCATCACCGCGCCGTCGATCATGCCGTCGTAGTTGTCGTCGGCCCAGTGGTTGAAGACGATTTTGCATTTCGCGATGAAGAGTTCGACGTGGTGGATCATGACCTGCTCGCTCTGCTTCGGGTAGTTCGGCGGGAAATCCCCGTCCTCGAACGGCGCGGCCCCGCCCACGAGCGCCAGGTAATCGATCTTCCCGTCGCGGTTGCGGTCGAAGGGGTATCCCCATGTCGACACCTTCCCGAGGGTCGGCCGAGCTTTCTCGAACCCGACGGTCTGGGAGACGTCGCGGACCGGGTCGTCAAGCGAATCGAGCGTGAAGGTGACGTAGAGCACCGTGCGCGTATTTTGAAATCCGACGAATGACACCCACCGTTGATTGACGCGGACCTGGTGGAAGGTGGTCAGTTCGGTCCTGAAGGGGGGATGTTCGGTCACCGAGTCGGCGACGGGGAAGAATTCGGTGACGTCGGGCTGGGCCCGGAGGCCGGCAGACGCCGCCAACAGCGCAGCGGCAAGGAAAACAGCGCGTTTCATCGTTTACTCCATTTCTTTCTGTTCGGCTTCTTCTTCCGATGAACGCTGGAGATCGATGGCAAGTTTCCGGAGGTAGGCCCCGGTTTCGAGGGACTTGCCGGTCGCCCGCCGCACCCTCTCGCCCCATTCCACCGTTTCACCGTCCCTGTAGAGGTGCTGGATCATCCAGCCGGCGACGCTCGGGTCTGTGAACTTGTTCCTGCCGAACTTGTTGGAGAGGGCCTCCTGGAGCTGGGTGGCGATCATCCCGGAGAGGATGTAGTTCTGGTAATAACAGGGGTACGATGTGTACCAGATCGACGATGCGTAGGTGTGCGGCTCGTCCTCCTCCGGCGTGACCAGGAGGTACTTCTCGAACATCGCCCGCTCGAGGAGGGCCAGGTCCTGGTCCGGGTTCTTGTACATCTCGTACTCGAAGAAAAAGTCCTTCATCAGGCGCCTCAGGCGGTGGAGCGCGGGCAGATTCCTCCCGGCCATGTACTCGCGGAGCACCCTCGCCGGGGCCTTGCTGTAGGCGCCGAGCCAGACTGTGTCCTCGGTGAACTCTGCGTGCATCTCCGCGACGCCCTCCTCGTAGGCCGCGCACTGCGCGCCGGGGATCCACTCGTACCCTTTCAGGATCGGGTCGCGGACATCGGTATTCACGGCCTTGAGCGAGTGGCCGTATTCGTGGAAGGCCACGCCGTAGAAGCCCTTCCCTCGCGTCGGGTTGACAAGGAACCTCGAATCGTCCGGGATGAGGATGCCGAGGCTGAGGCCGCCGTACGGAATGTCGCGGACGACTTCCTGAATCGGAAGGGTGTCGACCGGGAACCCTATGGCGCCCTCGAACCGGTGGATGACCGGGAACACCGAATCGGCGGGGAAATATACGTCCGGGATCGACGCGGCGTTTTTCAGGCTTACGTCGAAGTCCCACGCGTTGAACCGCTTCAGCCGCATTTCCGCGGCCGAGTTCTCGATGAACCCTCGAAGCGCGCTGCGTGTCTGCGCCTCGAGGGCGTTGAGCGTTTTGACGAGCCACTCCTCGTCGATCGCCTGGAGATGGAGCGAGAGGGAGTAGTAATTCGGGAACCCGAACGACTCGGCCTTCCTGTTCCGCAGTTTCACGAGCTCGGTCAGGTTCGCCGCGGCATTTTCGGAGAGCTGGGAGCTGACGCTCCAGAGGGCGTGCCGCCGTTTCTGGTTCTTCTCGGTCCTCAGTCTGTTGTTGACCTCGGCCGTCGTGATGGGCCTCCCGTCGAGCCTGAATATGAAACCGGTGATGAGGGACTGCAGCTCGTTTTCGAACTGCGCGATCTCCGGATCGGCGTAGATCGCCCCTCCCATGAAACAGCGGTGCCACATCTCGAGCCTGCGGGCGAGCGTCTGGTCGGCGAGCGACCCCGACTTTCTTCTCCATTCCCCGACGGTCGCGCGCGCGGTGGAGTCGAGGAAGATCTGCGCGAAGAGCCCCTTCGCCGAATCCAGGTTGTAAGGGGCCTCCCCGGAGTAGCTGTTCCAGTTGGCGGTGCCGGTGGCCACGCAGGCCTTCTCGTATTCCTCCTCGAGCGAATCGAGGTAGACGAGGAGCTCATCCTTGATGGAGATTTCCTGCGTGGCCGGTTGGGGTTCCTGCTTTTTTTCGCACGATCCGAGGAGAAGGGCGATGGCGAGAAATGCCGGCGGAACCGCGGGGAGGGATCGTTTCGTCATCGGGGATGGAGGAAAGCCGGTAATGGAATCCTTATCGGTGGAGTGTAAAATTCGTTAAAAAAAAGGTGGGATGCAAGATGGGGTTCTTTCGGTGGGTGGGGGAATAATAAAAACGGCGTCCCTCATCCGGGGACGCCATTTTACTTCGCCGCAGCTCTCGATGAGCCATTCGGGGATCCCGGGGAGGGCTCCCCTTTTATCCTCCCGGACCGCTAATCCACCACACGGCCCGGCTTGAGGTTGTTCTTCCCTAAAGGAGGATTGCATCAGTATATCCTGACATTGTATGGCGCGTGCGGAAAATTTCAACACTTAATTTTTCCGGAGACCCCGGGGAGGCCCCGGAATGCCCCGGAAACCCCAACTTTTTGATTCTATTGACGGGCTTTTTTATTATATTCCAATAACTTTACCCCATTTCCTCCAGACCTTTAAACCTTCGACCTTTGAATTCAACCCAGGTACGCCGGTATCTCGACGCCCGGAGGAATCTCGTGAACCGCGAACTGCGGGTCCTGGTCATGTCCGGAAAACCCGCGATCGTCTACGCCCCGCTGAGGCACGCCCTCTCCTCGGGGGGAAAACGGCTCCGGGCGCTCCTCGTGCTCCTGGCGAGCAACGCCGTCGGGGGGAACGACGCCGTCGCGCTCCCCGCGGCCGTTGCCGTCGAATGCCTCCACAATTTCACGCTCATCCACGATGACGTGATGGACCGATCGCCGGTGAGGCGCGGCAGGCCCACCGTCCACGCGAAGTGGAACGACGCCGTCGCCGTCCTTGCGGGAGACCAGCTGATGGCTCTCGGGTACGAATCGCTCCTCGGGGGGGAGGGCCGGCGCGTGCAGGCCGGGAAGGGTAAGCCCCGCGCGGGCGCCGCGCGGATTCTTTCCGTTTACACCCGCGCGTACCGCCACGTCTGCGAAGGACAGGGATACGACCTCGAGTTCGAAGGGCGCCGCGCCGTGACGATGCGCGAATACCGGAGGATGATCGAACTGAAGACCGCCCGCGTGATCGCGGCCGCGGCCGAGATCGGCGCGCTGGCCGGGGGCGGATCGCCGGAGGAGGTGAGGGCCCTGAGGGGATACGGCGAACGTCTCGGGCTCGCCTTCCAGATCAGGGACGACGTGCTTGACGTGACCGGGGTTCAGAAAGAATTCGGGAAGAAGATCGGCGGCGACATCGCCCGCGGGAAAAAGACGTATCTCCTCGTGAAGGCGATGGAGACGGCGCGCGGGAGGGACGCTGCACTCCTCCGGAGGGTCGCCATGGGACGCGGCGCCCGGTTGGTCGGACAGGTGCGATCTGTGTACGAACGGACGGGGGCGGTCGACGCGGCCGCGCGGGAGATCGGAAAGCTCACCCGCACCGCAAAGTCCGGGCTCCGGTCGTTCCCCGGGAGCGCCGGAAAGGCGATCCTCCTCGACTTCGCCGACCGGCTCGCGGACAGGACGGCATGATCGAACAGGAAGTCGTCATCAAGAACCGCAGCGGCCTGCACACGCGTCCGGCTGCGACTCTGGTGAAAACAGCCGCCCGCTTCAAGGCGGACTTCTTCATTTATAAAGACGGCATGGAAATCAACGGCAAAAGCATCATCGGGGTGATGACCCTGGCGGCCGAACAGGGGGCGACCCTTCTCCTCAGGTTCGACGGGGCCGACGAGGCGGATGCCGCCGCCGCGGTGATGGATCTCTTCGAACGGGGATTCGACGAGTGACCATGCCCGCCGCGCCCGACGTCAAGAAAAAGGAAGTCGTCCTGACCGGCATCGCCGCGTCCCCCGGGATCGTCTGCGGGAGCGCCTACCTCTATATCAAGTCGACGCATGCCATCGAGGAGAGAAAGCTGGACGGCGCCGCGGAGGTCGAGGACGAACTGGATCGCTTCGAGAAGGCCCTGAACAAGTCGGCGGGGGAACTGAAGAAGATCCTCGCGTTTGCGCAGCAGAAAGTGGGCGACGCGAAGGCGCGCATCCTCGAGGCGCAGATCATGGTCCTCGACGACCCCTACCTCCACGAAGCCATCCGCAAGCGCATTAAAAAGGAGAAAAAGAACGCCGAGTTCGTCGTGGACGACGAAATCGGGAAGTACGCGAAGATGATGATGGCCGCCAGGGACGAGTACATGCACGAGCGGGCCCACGACATGGACGACCTCAAGAACCGCATCGTCAGGAACCTCTCGGAAGCGACGCTGACCTCGAAGTTCGAAGGGTCGCACGTCGTCATCGCCCACAATCTCACCACCGCCGACACGATGATCCTCAGCCGCAACTCCGTCATGGCGTACGCGACCGACCTCGGCGGGGTGACGTCCCACGCCGCCCTCTTCTCCCGGTCGCTCAAGATCCCAGCGGTGGTGGCCCTGGGCGACGCGACCCGCGAAGTGCAGACCGGGGACACGGTGATCCTGGACGGTTATGGCGGCCGGCTGGTGGTGAACCCCGGACCCGCCACGCTCCGGGAATACGAAGCGCGGCGGCAGTACATGGCGGCGTTCGAGGAAAGGCTCACGGGACTGAAGGACCTCCCCGCGGTCACCACCGACGGGCATACCGTGGAACTCTCGGCGAACGTCGAACTCTCCGACGAGATGGACTATGTCGTGATGCAGGGGTCCCGGGGCGTGGGCCTCTACCGGACGGAAAGCCTCCTGATCGGACGGGACGATTTCCCGACCGAGGAAGAACAGTACGCCGAATACAAAAGGATCAGCGCGAGGATCTACCCGGCCCGGGTGATCATGCGCACCTTCGACATCGGCGGCGACAAGATCGCCCCCGAGATGGCGGAGGAGGCGAACCCGTTCCTCGGGTGGAGGGGCATCCGCGTTTCGCTCGACCGCCCCGATCTCTTCATGACACAGCTCAGGGCGATGCTCCGGGCCAGCACGAAAAAGAATGTGGCGATCATGTTCCCGATGGTCTCGACGCTGAGGGAACTGCTGCTCGCGAAGGATTACGTCCGGAAGGCGAAGGAAGAACTGCGGGCGAAGAAGGTCCGGTTCGACGAAAAACTGCCGGTCGGCGTGATGATCGAGGTCCCGTCGGCCGCCCTGAACGCCCCGATGCTGGCGCAGGAAGCGGATTTCCTGAGCATCGGCTCCAACGACCTCATCCAGTACATGCTGGCGGTCGACCGGGGGAACAGCCTCGTTTCCACCCTCTACGAGGAATACGACCCGGCCGTGCTGACGTCGATCCGGCACATCATCAACGCCGGTCACAAGCAGAAGATATGGGTCGGCATCTGCGGTGAAATGGCCGGCAACCCCATCGCCGCCCCGCTCCTCGTGGGGATGGGGATTGACGAGCTGTCGGTCGTGCCCCAGATCCTCCCGGAGATCAAGAAGATCATCAGGTCGGTGTCATACGCCTCGCTGCAGGAGCTCGCGCGGAAGGCGCTCGCCATGAAATCTGGCGAGGACGTCGAAAACCTGCTGAGGGACTTCATTACGACCCAGGTGCCCGACATCCCGCTCGAAGACAGCCGCCCCGGGCAGCTCCCGCGCGTGTGGCCGTGATCAATCATCATTTCACCAGAGAGGAAGAAAAACGATGAAAGAAACCACCATATCGCTGTACGACAGGTCGGACATGAGGGCGCTCCTCACCGGCTTCCCCCACCAGGTCGAAGACGCCGTCAGGATAGGGAGGGAGGCGAGGCTCGTCGGGCTGAAGGGAAAACCGTCGGGAATCGTCGTCAGCGGCCTCGGGGGTTCGGCGATCGGGGGGGACCTGCTGCGGTCATATCTCTGGGACCAGGTCGACATTCCTTTCCTGATCAACCGGCAGTACACGCTCCCGCACTTCGCCGGGCCGTCCACGCTCGTGATCATCTCGAGTTATTCCGGGAACACCGAGGAGACCATCGCGTCGTACCACGAGGCGATGAAGAGGAAGGCGCAGGTGGTGTGCTTCACCTCCGGCGGCGAGATCGCCGCGCTGGCGAGGAAGAACAAACAGGCGCTGGTGCTTCTCCCCAGGGGATACCCCCCCCGCGCGGCGCTCGGCTATTCCTTCTTCCCGATGATGCTCGCGCTCGCGAGGTACAAAATCATCCCGTCGCAGGACGCCGCCATCCGGGAGACGGTCGCTCTCCTCAAGAAATTGTCGGTCAGGTACCGCCTGACCGGCCAGAAAAACCTGGCCCTCGAACTGGCCAGGCAGCTCTATAATAAACTCCCCGTGATTTACTCGTCCTCCGAGCGGATCGACGCGGTCAACCTCCGCTGGCGCGGGCAGATCGCGGAAAACGCCAAGACCCTCGCGTTCGGGCACGTCTTCCCCGAGATGAACCATAACGAGATTGTCGGGTGGAAGGTGCTGCGCCGGATGATGGAGGAAGCGGCGGTCGTCTACCTGCACGACCGCGAGGACCATCCGCGGGTGACGCTCCGGATGGAGATCGCGCGCGGGATCATCGGGGAATACGCCTCGAGGATCATCGACGTGAAGAGCGAGGGGAAATCCCGTCTGGCCAGGATGTTTTCGCTCGTCCACCTCGGCGACTGGACGAGCTTCTACCTCGCGATGCTCAACGGGGTGGACCCGACTCCGGTCAACGTCATCGATTACCTGAAGCGACAGCTCGACAGGAAGTAGTGCGGCCGGGTGAATTCCCATGGCATAACGCGATCGTATGAGCCGGTTTGTCCTCTGCCTCTGTGCCGTTCTTCTCCTGCCGTCCCAGGCAGCGTCCCAGTTCTTTCATTTCGGCAGGAACAAGGTCCAGTACACCGATTTCGACTGGCACGTCCTCAGGACGGAGCATTTCGACATCTATTACTATAAGGAAATGGCGGACCTCGCCGGCAGGGGCGCGGCGCTCGCCGAGGAAAGCTACGTCGTCCTGACGACGAAGTTCAACCACACCGTGGCCGGCCGGATCCCCCTCGTCTTCTACAGTTCCCATCTCCATTTCCAGCAGACCAACATCACCCCCGGGTTCATCCCCGAGGGGGTGGGGGGGTTCTTCGAGTTCATGAAGGGCCGCGTGGTGATCCCCTATAACGGCTCGATGTGGGATTTCCGCCACGTGATCCGGCACGAACTGGTGCACGTCTTCATGCACAGCAAGATCAACCGCGTCCTCACCGACCACAGGATCACGCCGGACCACCTGCCCCCGCTCTGGTTCGTGGAAGGGCTCGCGGAGTACTGGTCCATCGACTGGGACGTGCAGGCGGACATGGTCCTGAGGGACGCCGCGGTGAGCGGCTACGTCGTGCCGCTGAAATCGATCGATGCGATCTTCGGCACGTACCTGATGTACAAGGAGGGGCAGGCGGTGCTCGATTACATCGGTTCGGCCTACGGCGCGGAAAAGGTCCTCCTGATGATGGAGAATTTCTGGAAGCACGCCTCGTTCGAGGAGGTGTTCCGCGCGACGACCGGCCGCGACTACGGCGAGTTCGACAGGGAGTGGACCTACGCGCTCCGGAAGAAATATTATCCGCTCCTCTCCGCGACCGATCTCCCCGGCGCGGTGACGGCGCCCCTGACGGGGGAGGGGTTCAGTTCCAAGCCGGTCTTCCACGAACGGGACGGAAAGAAGGAGGTGTATTTTATCGGGAACCGCTCCGGGTACTCCGGCATCTACCGGGTGCCGTACGACACGAAAGGCCCGAAAACTCCCGATCCGGAGATCGTGGTTCAGGGGGAGAAGACGGAGGAGTTCGAGGCGTTTCATCTCTTCCAGAGCAAGATTGACATCAGCGCCGACGGGCGCCTCGCCTTCGTCACCAAAAGCGGCGAGAACGACGCGCTGCATATCTTCGACCTCGTGAGCGACAGGACCATCGCCGCGTATCACTTCGCCGGGCTGGTCGTCATCGGGTCCGTGTCCTGGTCTCCCGACGGCCGGCGGCTGGCATTCAGCGCGGTCGACAAGACGGGGAGCAGCGACCTCTACGCCTGGGACACGGCGGCGGAAAAGCTGGAGCGGATCACGAACGACACCTACGACGACCGCGACCCGGCCTGGTCTCCCGACGGCGGGACGATCGCCTTCAGTTCCGACCGCGCCCCGGCGGGGAAGGGGGGGAGCTACAACCTCTTCCTCCTCGACGCGAAAACCGGCGACATTCAATATTTGACCCGCGGCGCCGAAAGCTACGCCGCTCCGGCGTGGTCCCCCGACGGCGGGGCCCTCATGTTCACCTCCGACCTCGGCGGCGCCCGGAACGTCTGGATGCTGAAGATGAACCGGAACGAACCGGACGGGCCGATGAAGAAACTCACCAGCCTGACGACGGCGGCCTTCGACCCGGCGTGGGCCGGCGGCGAAATGGTCTACGCGGCGTTCGAGAATTTCGGCTTCCAGCTCAGGAAGGGGGGAAACGCCTTCGGCCTGTACGATTCCGCCGCGGACTCGAGGGCGCCGGCCCCGGGGGTCGAGGACACCCTCTGGCATCCCGGGTCGATCGCCGGTTCCGACGAGCTTTCCGAACTCCGGTACGAAAAGGAGTACAGCCTCGACGTCGCGCACAGCGAGATCGTGACCGATCCGGTGTTCGGCACGTACGGGGGCGCCTTCCTTTCGCTGAGCGACCTCCTCGGCAACGAGCAGTATTACTTCCTCGTGTACAACACCGCCCAGTCTTCCGACGAAATCGTCTCGAGCTTCAACATCGCCATCTCCCGGGTGTCGCTCCAGCAGAGGGCCAATTACGCCTACGGGATCTACCGCTTCAGCGGCAGGAGGTACGACCTGACCGACCAGGACGAGTTTTACTACGAGAAGGTCTTCGGGGGATACCTGACGTTGAGCTATCCCCTCTCCAAGTTCAGGCGGATCGCCCTCCTGACGAGCCTCAGCAGCTCGGAGAAGGACGCCTCGGAGGGGATGCTGCTCACCCTGCCGCGCGAATCGATCGACCTCTCCCGCAGGGCGCTCTTTCTCTCGAACTCGATCTCCTACACGCACGACAACTCCCTCTGGGGACCGAGCGGCCCCCTGGACGGCAGCCGGTACAGCTTCACGCTGGCCTACACGACCGACATCCGCACGTCGAACGCCAATTACTATTCCGTGATCGCCGACTACCGCCGCTATTTCAGGATCGCGCAGAGGTCCGCGTACGCGGTGCGCTTCTGGCTTTTTTATAACGACGGAAAAGAGTCGCGGCGATTTTTCATGGGCGGGAGCTGGGACCTGAGGGGATACCCGCGGTGGTCGATCCGCGGGAAAAAACTCTGGCTGATCTCCCATGAGCTCCGCTTTCCTTTCATGGACCGGCTCGGCCTCGGTTTCCCGTTCGGAACGGTTTCGCTTTCGGGATTCCGCGGTGCGCTCTTCGCGGACGCAGGGGGCGCGTGGGACGACGAATACAGGGAAACGCTCGGGAGCGTCGGGCTCGGGTTCCGGCTCAGCCTGGCGGGGGTCTTCGTGCTGCGGTACGATCTCGGCAAGAGGATCGAGAAGAACTTCTCCGAGTTCCAGCCCGGCATCTTTCAGCAGTTCTTCTTCGGATGGGATTTTTAGCATGAACGACCGGCAGAGGAAATGTCGCAGGACGATCAACGCGCCCGACCGTCGCGGCTCCACCCGCGGCCCCGCGATCTACGACGCGGCCCCGCTCGCCGCATTATCGCTGGCGGTTGTTCTCATCTTCCCGGCGTGCGCCCCGAATAAAATTCTCATGAGTACCCCGCGGGCCGGGGATGCCTGGAGGATGTACGGCGGCGGGCCGGGGAGGACGAACGCCTCGTCCGGCGCGGTCGTCCCTCCCCTCTCCCGCGCGTGGGAGTACGACGCCGGGAGCGGATTCGGGCCTGCGTCGGCGGCCGTGGCGGAGAGCACGGTCTTCGTGGGAACGCTGACCGGGGAGGT
>DATDQD010000151.1:0-10455 GCA_035292425.1 Bacteroidota bacterium | reverse complement strand
ATACTTCGGCGGCACGCTGGCCGGCAGGCTGCTGGTGACCGCCGGCCTCGGCGGAATGGGCGGGGCCCAGCCGCTCGCCGCCACGATGAACGGCGCCGCCTGCCTCGCCATCGAAGTGGACCATCAACGAATCGAGAAGCGGCTGAAGACCGGATACGTCGACACGATGGCCGACTCGCTGGACGAAGCGCTGGCGATCCTCCAGACGGCGAGAGAACTGAAGGAGGCGAAATCGGTGGCGCTGTGTGCGAATGCGGCGGAGGTCCTCCCGGAGCTGCTCGCGCGGAATATCAGAATCGATGTCCTCACCGACCAGACGTCGGCGCACGACACGCTCAACGGGTACGTTCCGGCGCACATGGCCTACGCCGACGCGCTGAAGCTCCGCTCGTCCGATCCGAAGAAATATATTTCGCTCGCCGGGGAATCGATCGCGGAGCACGTCCGCGCGATGCTCGGGTTGATGAAGAAGGGGACCGTCACGTTCGATTACGGGAACAACATCAGGGGCGAGGCGCTCGCGTCCGGGGTGGCCGGCGCCTTCGACATACCGGGATTCGTCCCCGAATACATCCGGCCGCTCTTCTGCGACGGGAAGGGCCCCTTCCGGTGGGCGGCCCTCTCCGGAGATCCCGCCGACATCCACAGGACCGACCGCGCCATCATCGAAACGTTCCCCGACAACAAGCCGCTCTGCCGCTGGATAGAGAAGGCCCAGCGGGAAGTGAAGTTCCAGGGCCTGCCCGCGCGCATCTGCTGGCTCGGGTACGGCGAGCGCGCGAAGATGGGGAAGATTTTCAACCAGCTCGTCGCAAGCGGAGAAGTGAAGGCGCCCATCGTGATCGGCAGGGACCACCTCGACTGCGGCTCGGTCGCCTCTCCCAACAGGGAGACCGAGAGGATGATGGACGGGAGCGACGCGATCGCCGACTGGCCGATCCTGAACGCTCTCCTCAACGCGACCGGGGGGGCGAGCTGGGTGAGCGTCCACCACGGGGGCGGCGTGGGGATCGGGCTCTCGATCCACGCGGGGATGGTGGTGGTCGCAGACGGCACTCCGGAGGCCGAACGACGGCTCGAACGCGTGCTGACGTACGATCCCGGCATGGGGATCATCCGCCACGCCGACGCCGGGTACGACCGGGCGATCGGCAATGCCAGAAAGCACGGCGTCAGGATACCGATGACGTCCCGGATCACATGAGGAAACGTCACCCATTGTGGGCCGCCCTGTGTGCCGCACTCGCGGCGACACTCCCTCCCGTCCTCGTGCTCCGGGCCGCGTTCATACCGGCGTTCCTGGCGGCAATTCTTTTCGTCCTGCCGGCGAACTCTGCAGGGGCGCAGTCCAACCCGGCGTTCAACATCTATCTCTCGATCGACTATACCTCCGCCGAAGAGACGCTGGATCTGCTCCGCGATGGGTACGTCAGCACGCGGCGGCTCTCCGAACTCCGCGGGAACCGGATCGCGGCGTCCACCACCGAACTGATCTCGGGGAACGGCAACGCCCCTTCGCTGCTTGCATTGTACCTCGACTCCCTGCAATCGCACCAGATCATCCGCGACGACGTGTTCCGCCTCGAGGACGCGCGGCGCGACGCGGACGCCATCGGGGCCCTTCTCGACGAAATGCGGCGCCGCAATTTCAACAGCAGGGTCGTCGCCACCGTCGAGCAGGTGTTCCCCCAGGATATCCCCGTCGGTGCGGTCATCCCGGTCTACGTGGTGGCGCTCGGGCACGAACACGCGGACGCCTACGTGAGGAGGATCGTCTGGAAGGGCGACACGCCGGAGTTCGTCGGGGACGGCGAGGGTGAGCTTACTATTATTATCAACCTTGCGGCCGCGGTCGGCTACCCGGTCAAACCGGAGGCAAGGCTCTCCTCGATCCTGGTCACCGTCGCCCACGAGGTTTTTCACGCCGCGTTCGGGCTCTACAAGGACGCATCTCCCTTCTGGAAAAAATACCGGTCGGCCCACACCTCCGACCTGGACTACCTGCTCGACCTGGTCCAGAACGAGGGGATCGCGTACTACCTCTCGATGGAGCAGAGGATGGGCGACCGCCTTCCCCAGGACTGGGTCCCCAGGATGGAAGAGTCGTTCAGGACGTTCAACAGGAACGCCGAGCGCTTAATGTCCGGGAATCTTACCGGAAAGGAAATCGCGGACATTCTCTATTCCGCCAACCTGAGCGGCTACTGGGAAAGCTACGGATCGATGGTGGGGATGGCCATGGCGCGGGAGGTCGACCGGAGCCTCGGAAGGGAGGCCCTGATCGAATCGCTCAGCCTCGGTCCCCTCGACCTGATCGGGAAATACCATACCCTCTCCGGGCTGAACTCCGGCCTCCCGAAAATATCCGGGCGCCTGGCCAGGGCATACGGCCTGAAATAGCCGTTTTCCGTCTTTTTTCAGGATTTTTTCGCCCCCCCTCAAAAAAACCGTTTTTTAATGGTTTAAACTGGACTTCGTCGAATTTTTTTGTATATTCCGGCACTGTTGTAACTTACATTCCTGTATGGCGTATGTCCGTACTGTCTAAAGCAGTACAATAACTCGTAAGTGGAACTGCCAGGTCCCCGATTGATCCGGTTTCAAATACTCAAATCCGGCAGGGAAAAATTAAGGGAAGGCGCGGATGGCTCCTACCCCGTCGCGCTCGTCGAGACCACGAAGACCAGGACCGAGGTCCGGCATGAAATCGACGAGGCGCTCACGCGTCCCTGGGTCAGGCACCAATTCCTCAACCAGGCGCTCCACGCGTCGGGCGAGCAGGACGACCAGATCTCGTTCAGCAGGAACCTGATTATCCTGTTCAAGACCACCATCCCCCTCCCGGAGAACGCCTTCACCGAGAGCCGGCTGAGCGCGTGGAGGATGTTCCTCGACAGCGCCTTCCGCGACGCCGACACGCCGTGGTACCGCGGGACCAGGAAGGTCCTCGTGAAGGAGCGCTTTTACACCGCGATCGAGCAGCTCGAGCTGGAGGTCCCCGAATCGAATCCGCAGAAACAGCTCCAGTTCCGCGACCATCACAATACGCTGCGCCGCCTCCCCCGCGTGCCGATCAAACTCCTCTTCTCCCTCCCCGGCAACGAACGGGAGACCGTGTGCGGCATCCTCCGGGAAGCGCTGATCGCGAACCCGCACAACATCGACATCGTGCTCCTGACCTACGCCTTCTTCGTTGCCTGGGACCGGGGAACGGACCTGCTCGCGATCGCGCAGCAGGAAGACAGGGATGACCTGAAGGAATGGTACTACTGGGTGAACAACGACATGAAGAGCATCGGCGCGATGAAGCGTTCGTCGGGCGAGTACCTGTCGCTGTTTTTCCTCTACGACCGGGCCGGTTTCGGGTCCGCGGAATACCGCGACATCGCCGACTGGCTCCTCAGGGAGTCGGAGTTCAAGTTTTCGTACCACTTCTATTATAAGGCGAAGGAATTCGAAACCGCCCTGGAGATCCTTCAGAACATCAGCCCGCGCGAATTTTCCGAACTCCTCAACCTCCGCCGGACCTCCGCCGGGGAGCGGCCGGTCGACCTCTCCGCCGACGCCGCGCGCCTGGAACTGATGTACCAGGAGGAGATCGAGACCCTGCGCGGTTTCGCCCGCATCCGCGCCGCCGAAACCTACAAGCAGGTGGCCGTCAAGGCCCGACAGCATTTCGACCGCGAGACGATCGAAACGAAATACGCGTTCGGCGAGCTCACCGAGGACGAGTACCAGCGCCTCATCAGGCAACTCCAGGAAAGGATGCAGTGACCGATACGTTCTCGGCCAAGCTGGGGATGGAACGGTGCCTCGGCTGCGACCACCGCTGGATCGACTACGAAAAGATCAGGACCTCCTGCTACCTCTGCGGCGGCGCGAAGATCTCCGAGTGCGTTTCGCTGCGCGACATCCGGGACGCCATCGCCGCACTCCGGAAGGAGGACAAGAAGTACCTCGACAAGCACGCCAAACGCACGCTGATCCTCAAACAGCGGTACCGCGAGATCGCCGAACTCTCCCTGGCGCGCGCGCAGGAAATCTTCGCCAAGGTGAAGGATCACTACGAGGCGGGCAACCTCACGGACAAGGTGCTCGACCAGCTGGTCATCGCCTTCCGCCTCTTCTCCGACCTCGGCGTGCACAAGTCGGCCTCCGCGATCGCCTACATGGCCGCGATGGGGTATGCGCAGAGGGGTGTTTCGCGGGAGGTGCGTTCGGCGGAGGACCTCGACGACCTGGTGGCGGCCCGGCAGTGGTTCCTCCGGCTCGGTTCGAAGGAATGGGAAGCGGCGATGAACCTCCACATCGGGCAGAAGGCGATGTCCGCCATGGGCACCGACGCAAGCCTCCTCCAGCGGATGACGCAGGTGTCGCTCTGGCACTTCTACAAGGCCCGCGATTTCTACTACGAGCGGCGGGACACTTCGATGGTGGAGCGGCTGCAGTTCGACATCGAGCGCTCGACCCAGCTGCTGATCACCTACAACCAGGGTTACTCGCAGATCGAGTCGGCCCGGATCCAGGCGCAGTCCACGCTGCGGCACGGCGAAAACGTCCGGAAGGGACTGGAGTCCCTCGGCCGCTCGGTGCAGTACGGTCTGTCAGCGCTCGGGGAGAACATCGAGACCGCCGGCGGGCATCTCGGCAGGGCCATGCAGTCCTCCTCCGCGGCGCTCACCTCCAACATCACGAACGCGATGTACACGCTCGCCTCCTCTTCGCGGCTCAAGGGACGCTCGCTCGACAGGCGGATGTCCGACGTGGGACAGCTGATCTCAACCAGCGTCCGCGAAGTGCCGGAGGAATTCTTCCGCCCGATCAGGGAACTCGGCGCGAAGTTCGCGCTCGGCGCGGTGAACCAGGCGGCAACCTCCGACATCACAAGCGATCCCTCGGTCATCAGGCTGGCAGAAACGGTCCAGCCCGAGGCGAAGCTGTCGGAGGAGACCCTCAGGCATATTGACGAGCCCACGGTCAGGATCAGCGGGACGCTCCTCGACACCCTCGTGTCGAAGGGGCTCACGAAGGTGATCGAACAGCTGGAATCGTCCGAGGCCGCGAAGAAGGAACCCACAGCCCACCCGGGGTAACGTCCCAGGCTTTTCCACCGTACTCCCCCGGACCACCCCGTACCACAATGCGCGAACCGGCTTCACACACGCAACCCGGACTCTGCGCATCTTGCGCCGAGGCCGAGCGGACCGGAAACCGGCGGGGTTCGGAATTCATCCTCTGCGGGCTCTCCAGGACCGATCCCCGGTTCCCCCGGTATCCCCGTCTCCCCGTCCTGCGGTGCGACGGCTACCGCCTGCGGGCGGGGGACGGGGCGGACGATGAATGAACCCGCAGGCCGGATCCCGGTCCCGTCATCATCAGGCGCGCCTCGAAACATGACGGGAGAAGATTCCTGTCGCTCATCGACGCGCTCCCCGATGACGAGGAGCCGCGGCGGCCCGGGCCGCCGCAGCAGCGCGTAGACCGGGAGCTACCCCGCGGAAATTGTAAAACCCCGCATATTTTTTTATCTTAGTCCGATTTTTGCCGCCGCGACCATCTGAACCTCGCACTCATCAATATCACCCAGCTCGTGACCGTCCCTTCTCACGGGAAGCGCCTGAAACGGGGCCTGGAGATGTCCGACATCGGGGTCATCCCGAACGGCGCCGTGATCATCGAGGGCGACACCATCACCTGGTGCGGGAGGATGGAAGACCTCTCCATGGGGAGCGTGAAGGAGGCCACGGTGCTCGATTGCCTCAACCGCGTCGTGATGCCGGGCTTCGTCGACTCGCACACCCACCTGGTCTTCGCGGGGAGCCGCGAGGAGGAATTCTGCATGCGGAGCCGGGGAGCCACCTACCAGGAGATCGCCGAAAAAGGGGGCGGCATCGTGAACACGATGGGCCAGGTGCGATCCGCCACAAAAAAAGAGCTCAAGAAGAACGGGCGCCGCTGGCTCCACCGCCTCCTCGAACACGGCACCACCACCGTCGAAATCAAGAGCGGGTACGGCCTCGACCTGGACTCCGAGGTGAAGATGCTGGAGGCCATCAACGAACTGAACGCCGAGGAGGTGATCTCCATTGTCGCCACGTTTCTCGGCGCCCACGCCCTGCCGCCGGAGTACGGGAAAAGGAAACAGGAATATGTCCGGGAGGTCGTCGACCGCATGATTCCATACATCGGGTCGAAGCGGCTCGCGGCGTTCTGCGACGTCTTCTGCGAGAAGGGCTATTTCACCGCCGCCGAGAGCAAACTGATCCTCAACCAGGGGAAGAATTTCAACATGTCGCCGAAGATCCACGCCGAGGAGCTGAACCGGACGGGCGGCGCCGAAGTGGCCGTCGCCGTCGGGGCCGCGTCGGCCGACCACCTGGAGCACGTCAGCGACGCCGGCATCGCCGCGCTCGCCGGGGGGGAAACCGTGGCGACCCTCCTCCCCGGGGTATCGTTCTTCCTGGACAACCCCTACGCCCCGGCGAGGAAGCTGATCGACGCGGGGGCCGCCGTCGCCATCGCGTCCGATTTCAACCCGGGGTCCTGCATGTCGTACAACATGCAGATGATGATGACGATCGCGTGCACCCAGATGCGGATGACGCCGGAGGAGGCGATCACCGCGGCCACGCTCAACGGCGCCGCAGCCCTGAAGATCTCCGGCCAGGTCGGGAGCATCGAACCGGGCAGGAAGGCGGACCTCTGCGTCATGAACGTCCCCGGCTACGCCTGGCTCCCCTACCATTTCGGCGTGAACCACGTCGAGAGGGTGGTGAAGAATGGCGTTATTCTGGAATTCTGACGGCCACATTCACCCCGTCCCCATGGAAAAAATCGTCGAGTGCGTTCCCAACTTCAGCGAGGGGCGCGACCCCATCGTCGTCGACGCCATCGCAGCCGCAGTGAAGTCCGTCCCCGGCGTGACGCTGCTGAGCGTCGAACCGGACAGGGACTACAACCGGTGCGTGGTCACGTTCGTCGGGGCCCCCGGCCCGGTGCAGGAGGCCGCGTTCCGGGCGACAGAGAAGGCCGCCGCCCTCATCGACATGGCGGGGCACAGCGGTGAACACCCCCGCATCGGGGCGACCGACGTCGTGCCGTTCGTGCCGGTGTCGGGCGTGACGATGGAGGAGTGCGTCGCGCTTTCAAACGAGTACGGGCGGAGGGTGGCGGCCGAGCTCCGGATCCCGGTCTACCTCTACGAGGAGGCCGCGAGAACGCCGGAGCGGCGCAACCTGGCCGGCATCAGGAAGGGCGAGTACGAGGGGCTCCGGGCGAAGCTCGCCGACCCCGTGTGGAGGCCCGACTTCGGCGGGGCCCGCATGAACGAGCGGAGCGGGGCCACCGTCACCGGCGCGAGGTTTTTCCTCATCGCCTACAACGTGAACCTCACGACCAACGACAGGGGGATCGCCCACGAAATCGCGCTGAGGATCCGCGAGAGCGGACGAACGCTGAAGGACCCGGCGGGCGTCACGACCCGGATACCGGGCAGCCTGAAGACGGTCAAGGCGATGGGGGTGCTCCTGGAACGGCTCGACATCGCCCAGGTGTCGATCAACCTCACGAACTACACCGTCATCCCTCCCCACGTCGCGTTCGAGGAGGTCAGGAAGGAGGCGGCGGCGCTCGGCGCCGGCGTGAACGGGAGCGAGGTCGTCGGACTGATCCCGCGGGAAGCCCTCCTGATGGCCGGGAGGTTTTACGGGGGGGCGGACGGAGAGCGGGCGCTCATCGACGCGGCGGTGAGCCGGCTCGGCCTGAGCGCGATCGAACCGTTCGTGCCGGAGAAGAAAATCATCGAGTACATGATCAACAGGGGATGACCAGATGAGCCTCGTCAACAGGAACCTGAACGCATTGCTGGAAGAACTCGCCTCCCATTCGCCCGCGCCGGGCGGGGGGAGCGTGGCGGCGCTCGCCGGCGCGCTCGGGGCGGCGCTCACGTCGATGGTCTGCCGGCTGACCGTCGGGAAGAAAAAGTACGCGGAGGTCGAGGAGGAGATGAAGTCCGTCCTGGCGATGTCGGAAAAGCTCAGGACCGCGTTCACGCGCCTGATCGACGCCGACACCGACGCGTTCAACAAAGTCATGGAGGCGTATTCCCTCCCGAAGGAGAGCGACGACCAGAAGGCCCTCCGCAACGCCGCCATCCAGGAGGCCACCAAGGAGGCCGCACTGGTCCCGCTGGAATGCATGAAGCACGGCATCGACGCGCTCGCGCTCTCGCGAGCGGTCGCGCAGAGGGGGAATCTCAACTCGGTGAGCGACGCGGGCGTGAGCGCACTGATGATCGGCGCGGCCATCGAGGCGGCGGCGCTGAACGTGAAGATCAACCTGACGGGGATCACCGACATGGAGTTCGTGGAGTGGAAGACACAGGAGGTGTCGTCGATCCTCAAAACCGGGAAGGACGCGGCGGAGGAGATCCTGTTGATCGTGGGGGAAAAGATCAGCGCATGAGCCGCGCGAGCGCCACGACCGCGGCCGTCTCGGTCCGCAGGCGCCTCTCGCCGAGGTAGAGCGTAGTGAAGCCCGCCCCGGCGCACTCCGCGATCTCTTCGCCGGTGAACCCCCCCTCGGGCCCCACCATCAGGAGCAGACCGGTCCCCTCCCCGGTCGGCGGACGGAGCTCCCGGAACGGCGTCCCGGCCGCGGGGTCCTCGTGGGCGACCACCCTGTTTTCGCAGTTCCGGAATTCATCCAGTACGTCCCCGAATGCCGACAGGTCCCGCACCTCCGGCAACCACGACCTCCCCGACTGTTTCATCGCCGCGAGCGCCAGTTTTCTCCAGCGGTCGCTCCGGGCGTGAGAGGGTATCGTCCGGGCGGTCCGCATCGGGATGATTTCGGTGACGCCCAGTTCCGTGGCTTTTTCCACGAGAAAGTCGTAGCGGGAGGGATTTTTCAGCACGCCGGCGGCGAGGACGACGCGCAGATCCGGCTCACGCCACCGGGCGAGCCTCCCGGCGATCCTGCAGAGTGCCGTCCGTCGCTCGATCCGGTCGATGACGGCTTCGTAGGCGTTCCCCCTCCCGTCGACGGCGACGATTTCGTCCCCTTCCTTCTTCCTCATCACGTGCACAAGATGCGAAAATTCCTCCCCGTCGATGACGAGCCTATCCCCGGCGATCCTCTCCGGCGGGCAGTAGAAGGAATCGGTTGTCACAGCGCCGCCCCCAGGTCGATGATGAGCTCGCCGTTCCTTTGCTCGTCCCACGCGTACTCGATCCTCAGCACCACGCTGTAGGGGAGAAGGAGATGGATGCCTCCCCCGTATCCCTTCGTGAGGTTGCCCGTGGAAAACTTCGTGTCGCGGAACCAGGCCGTTCCCGCGTCCCCGAACAGGGCTCCCGACACACCGAACCTCCACAGATTGAATCCCTCCGGGAGGAGGTCCAGCTTCAGGTACCGCACCGGCAGGAGCGGAACGTGGAGCTCCGCGCTGGCGCCCGCGAGGTTTTCACCCTCGACGACTTCGTCGAAGTGACCCCTGATACGTTCACCGTACCCGAAATAGACTCGGCTGTACGCAGGGATCTCGTGTCCCCCTCCCTGGTCGGTGAAAAGGCGCGCGCCGACGCTGAGCCCGCCGGGAAGCGGGACGAAATGCCGGAAGTCCGTCGCGATGCGGTAATAATCGAGATAGCTCCCGGGGAGGCCGGATTTAATGAACGCGATCCCCACCATCGTCCCGCGCGAGGGATACTCCTGGAGGTCCCGCGTGTCGTGGAGGTACCCGGTCCCGGCCACCGGGAAGTGGTCCCTTCCGTCGCCTGAGATCGTCGTGATGACGCTCTCGTTCGGCACGTGGATAAGGCGGTACCCCGCGGTCAGCCAGACCGAATGGTGCCGGCCGATGCGCCTCCCGACGTTCGCCAGAATGTTGAAGTGCCTCTCCTCGTATTCCCCGAAGAGGCCTTCCACCAGAGGGCTGCGGTTCCGTATCCGGCTGTATGACGTACGGGCGTCCATGAACCATGTACCGTTCTCGTCGAGGAAGGAATTCCGGTAGGAAAGCGAAAATGCCGGGTCGTAGCCGAGGATCACGGAGGCGGACAGTTTTTCGTTCCGTCCGCGGAAGTTGTTGTGGACCGCGCCGGCGCCGTAGAAGACCTTCCCCCAGTCCCTGTCCCTCACGCCGAGGATGGGAAAGGGAAAGATGTACCAACGCTCGTCCACCTCGACGACGATCTTCGCCTTCCCGGGAGCGGAAGGGTATGCCCGGACCTGCACCCTGTTGAAAAGGCGGAGGCTGTAGATCCTCTCCCTGTCGTAGTCGAGCCGTTCCTGCGTGACCGGTTCCCCGGGACGGAGCGACATCTCTCTCCGGATGACGAACGGTTTCGTTTTTTCGTTCCCGGTGATCAGGACCTCATCCACGAAGAGTGTTTCGGCGGAGAGGGAATCGGCCGGCGGCGGCGCGATCGTGTCCTGCGCGCGGACGGACCCGGC
>DATDQD010000150.1:0-12536 GCA_035292425.1 Bacteroidota bacterium | reverse complement strand
GATCCGCCGGTGTCGGAGCCGAGTGCGGTCATCGCAAGGCCGGCGGCGACGGCGGCGGCCGAGCCCCCGCTCGACCCCCCGGGGACCCGCTCCGGATCGCGCGGATTTTTCACGGAGCCGAAGGCGGAATTCTCGTTCGACGAACCCATCGCGAACTCGTCCATGTTGGTCTTGCCGATGATGACCGCGTCCGCGGCGCGGAGCTTCACGATCACGGTCGCGTCGTACGGCGCCTCGAAGTTCGCGAGCATCCGCGAGCCACACGTCACCCTCCGGCCCCTGACGCAGATGACGTCTTTTACCGCAACGACCATCCCGGCGAGCGGTCCGGCGGTCCCGGCGGCCACCTTGCGGTCGACCTCCCGGGCGCGCGCGAGGGCGTCTTCGTCGTAGACGTCGAGGAAAGCGTTCAGGGACGCGCCGGCGCGAATCCGGCGGAGATGCTCTTCGACGATCGATTCGCAGGAGACCTCCCCGGCGAGGAGGCGCCCGCGTTCATGATGGAACTTCATCGGCCGATAGATGAAAAGTCAGAGAAAAAACGGATGGGGGACTGGAGTCAGGCCCCGGGCGAGCATCGCTCCGGGGCTCCGGGGCGCCGCGAATCCGGACGATCGTCCGGTGAGTCAGGCGGTCTTGTCGATTTTCTTGCTGTCGTCAGGACGTTCGACTTCGTCCTGGATGTCGCGCGTGGCCTTGCGGAATTCCCGCAGGCCCTTCCCGAGACCCTGCGCCAGTTCGGGGATTTTTTTCGCCCCGAAGAAAATCAGGATGATCAGGAGGATGAGGATAATCTCGCCGGTTCCCAGTCCAAACATAGTGTGCCTCTTTTAGATAATCGCTTGCGTGAGATGCGTTTTGCCGACCAGGCGGCCGATCGCCGAAAGAAAAATCTTCGCCCCGTCGGTCTCGCGGAGCGCGGGGTCGGAAGCCCGTTCGGGGTGCGGCATCATCCCCATGATGTTCCCCCGTTCGTTGATGATCCCCGCGATGTTCCGGATCGAACCGTTCGGGTTGGCTTCTTCAGTCACCGAACCCCCCGCGTCACAATATCTGAAAATAATCTGGTTATTCCTCGTCAGGCGGTCGAGCGTTTCCGCGTCGGCGAAATAATTGCCCTCACCGTGCGCGATCGGGACCTTCAGGACCTCGCCGGGGGCGCACGCCGAGGTAAACGCCGTCGACGCGTTTTCCACCCTCAGATGCACGTAACGGCACGAAAACGTCAGCGCGGCGTTCCGCAGGAGCGAACCCGGGAGCAGGCCGGCCTCGCAGAGGATCTGGAACCCGTTGCAGATGCCCATCACCATCCCGCCGTTCCCCGCGAAGGAGACCACCTCTTTCATGATCGGGGAAAACCTCGCGATGGCCCCGCACCGGAGGTAGTCGCCGTAGGAGAATCCCCCCGGGAGGATGACGGCGTCGACCCCTTCGAGCGAGGAGTCCTTGTGCCACAGGAACCTGACGTCCTGCCGGAAGATGTTCTTGAGGACATAGTAGGCGTCGTGGTCGCAGTTGGACCCCGGGAAGACCACCACCCCGAACTTTTTCGGAGATCCGTTGGAGGGAATTTCAATGGCGGAGGATGACATGCCCTGCGCCTACACTTTTTCGAGCGTGTAGTGAAAATTCTCCATGACGGGGTTCGCCAGGAGCTTTTTGCATGCCTCGGAGGCGATCCGGTCGGCCTCGGCGCGGTCGGCGGAGGAGATTTTCATCTCGATGTACTTTCCCATCCGGACGTCACGGACCTGGTCCATGCCGAGGCTCGCGATGGCGTGCTGGACGGCCTTGCCCTGCGGGTCGAGGATCGAGGTCCTCAGTGTGATGTTGATTTTTGCCAGATACACGGGGTGGGTCCTTTCCCGGTCAGACGTCGACGCTCGTCATCCCCGGCTCATCCTCCTTGATGTCCTTCCCGGCCGGACGCAACGCCTGCCGGATGTATTGAACGATGAATCGCAGCGGGCCCGTGACCAGGTAGAACCCGAACACGGGGAGCAGCGCGGCGCCCTTCGTGATCACGATCGCCGTCACCGCGACGACCAGGACGGTAAACCGCAGCGGGTGCTGGCGTATCCCCCTCCTGGAAATTTGCGGGAGGGTGTCGTAGCGGATCGTGCTCACCATCAGCAGCGACACCACGGTGACGAGCGGCGGCAGGAGCGACGCCGTGAGGGGCGTGAAGCCGAATCCGTCGACGTGGAACGAGAGGATGTAGGCGGAGATGGTCAACGCCGACGCCGGGATCGGGAGTCCCCGGAAATATTCCTTCGTGAAGCCGACCAGCTGGCTGTTGAACCGGGCGAGGCGCAGCGCCCCGAGGATCAGGGGGAGCGAACTGACCAGGAGCCCCATCCCGCCGTCACGGTAGAGCAGCGACTGGTGCACCAGGAACGACGGCGCGAGGCCGAACGACACGACGTCGGAGAGCGAGTCGAATTCGACGCCGAATGAGCTGGACGACTTCGTGATGCGGGCCATGACGCCGTCGAGCACGTCGAAGATCGCGGCGAGGATGATGAACCACGCCGCCTGGTGGTACGCCTCCTGCGAGGTCTGCACCACGGCGCTGAAGCCGCAGAAGATGTTCAGCACCGTGAAGAGGCTCGGTACGACTGCGCGCGTGATTTTCACATCGGTGTCCTGGTTGTTGAGATTATGCGGCCGGGGCCAGCATCGCGAGAATCGTCTGCCCCGCGACCGCGCGATCGTTGACGCGGACCGCGACTTCCGCCGAGGGCGGCATGAGCACGTCCACCCTCGAGCCGAATTTTATCATTCCGAACCGTTCCCCGGCCACCGCCTGCTGGCCCACGGTCACGTCCGCCACGATGCGGCGCGCCAGCGCTCCGGAGATTTGCTTGAACAGAATTTTGACGCCGCGGCGCTCGATGCCGATCAGCGTCCTCTCGTTGTCCTCGGAGGCCTTGTCCCTGAACGCCGCGGTAAACCGCCCGGGGACATGTTCCATGTAACCGATGCGACCTGAAACGGGAAACCTGTTGACGTGGACGTCCAGCGGTGACATGAAAATGCACACTCGGATCGCCGCGCCGTTGATATACACGGGCTCGGTGACCGGTCCGACGGAAATGATCCGCCCGTCGGCCGGCGCGATCACCAGGTCCTCGCCGGCCGGAACGGTGCGTTCCGGGTCCCGGAAAAAATTCAGCACGAGAAACGTCGCCGCCGCCGCGATGGTCAGAACGCTGTACTGCACCGCCGGGTTCATTCCGATTATAAAGAGTGCCGCAAGGACGACACAGAGCCCGAAAGCGTACCAGAGCAATGTGGATCTCCCGTATGGCGTCAGCATGCCGGGGATGCCTGCCTCATCCGTTCAGCTTCAGGCGCGCGCAGAGACTCCCGAAGGCTTCGTCCGAGCCGGTCTCCACTGGAGTATATGTCCCGTTTCCCTTCCGGTTGACCGGCGACGCCTCGAGGAACCGGCAGGTGACGGGGGAAAGCTCTCCCGTCAGGATGACCTGGTTGTTGTAACGGCCGAACGTCATTCCGGTGTCCCCAAGAGCGAGTTCACGCCGCTCGCACAATCCGCGCAGGACGGCGTTGACCTTCGACGCGAGCCTGTTGACCTGCCGGAATTCCTCCGGTTTGACGAGGTTGAAGGCGTAGAGATGGTACTCGTTGATCCAGGTCAGCGCGGCCCCGTTACCGGCCAGGTAATGTTCGATCACCGGAAATTCGAGCCGTTCGGTTGCCGCAGTACCGAACCGATCCGACCAGCCCGCTTCAGGGACATTGAACACCCTGACAATCAGGGGAATGGGATCGGCAAATTTCACCAGCATCTCCGCGCCGGGGCGGGGACCGACGTAGTGTGTCGGGACGTGGAAACCCCTGAGGTATTCGAACAGATAGGAAGAAATTTCATTCCGGAGAACGCGGGAATCGGCGGGGCCGTTCCTGTTCTTGCCGTTGGAAGGAACGGGCATCGTAAATTCCTGTATCAGGAGGTCCCGTTTATTCGTCCGGTACAGGTTGCGCCCCGGCTGACCGGCGAAGATCTCCTTCCTGACGGTTTCGGCGACGTTCTCCTTGCCTTCTAACAGTAACGATTGGGCCTGCGCCTTCATTTTCGCCGAAAAGAGTCTTTCATGCGCATCATTTTAAGAAAAATGCAATCTAAAGTCAATTTGCCGGCGGACGCCGGCGGATGCCTGCGGATGCCTGCGGATGCCTGCGGATGAATGAGGGGATTTTCAACGGTATCGACACGAAGATCATCAGTGGATCGTGGCGGGGGGCCGGCTTCTTGGATTTCGGAGCACGGTTTTTTATATTGTCGATGATTTCACACGATTGCCCGGTGGTGTAACTGGCAACACACTTGACTCTGGATCAAGGAAGTCTAGGTTCGAATCCTAGCCGGGCAGCAAAAAGGGCAGTTTTCACTGCCCTTTTTCATTTCATGTAGTCCCTCAGGAACCGGGGGTCGAGACACCTCCTTTCCCCGATTTCATCCAGGGCCAGGGAGCCGACCTTCGCTTCAGGGACTCCCCATGCGCTCAGGAGCTCGACCATTGAAGCGTGTTCGGCGCGCACCTCCTCCCGCGACGGCAGGATCACTCCGGCGCCGGGCGTGCGCTGACAGGAGAACGTCCTCGGAAAAGCCGCGTTGACATAGGCTTCAAGCTTTTTCGGATCCATCTCCACCCCTTCGCGGCGAAAAACCTCGAGCGTGGCCAGGACCTTCCCGAGAGCCCCCCAACGATCGTATCTATCCTCATCCCGGAGATAACCGCTCCGGACCTTTGTGATCAGGTGTTCTCCCAATTCCGGCGTCCTTTAATGATACAGCGCCAAAATAGCGAGACCGGGGTTGCGAAGGAGTGCATTTTCAAGCCCGCCGTGATCTGCATCACCTGTTTTATGGGGGCCCGATCATGTCGAAATGAATACATATTTTTTGCGAATAACAGTGTGATGAACGGATCAGGTCATTCTCAATTTTTCACGCCGACCTGCCGGTCCCTCTCAATCCTGAAAATAGGCCGACACTCTTGCCTCAGCGACATCACCGTAAGATCACGATCTCAACGAAAATCGCCCGCTTTCGGGGGTCAGCCCCATCCCGGACTGGCACACTCCTTGCAGATTCTACACTGGAATCAAGTATCCAAAATTATTTCAGCCTATAGAGATCGATCAGATGCCGACCCTTGTAAAAGCACCCCCGATGTTCACAATCATGTCCCGTCGGCTACTCGCCGAGTCGATCGCAAAATTCGAAATCTACGCGCCCCTCATCGCCAGAAAAAGAAAGCCGGGTAATTTCGTGATGGTTCGGGCGGTGGAAAACGGGGAACGGATCCCCCTCACGCTCGTCGATTCCGACCTGGACCGCGGCACGATCACGCTGATTGTCCAGGCCGTCGGGAAATCGACCAAGTATCTCCTGACCCTCTACGCGGACGATCAGCTCCTCGACGTCGTCGGGCCGCTCGGCAACTCGACGCCGCTCACCGAGGGGAAGACCGTGGCGTGCGTCGGCGGGGGCGTCGGGACCGCGGAGCTCCTCCCGATTACCCGCGGGTTGAAGGAGAAGGGGAACACGATCCACACGATCATCGGGGGCAGGACGAGGGAACTCGTGATCCTGGAGGATGAAATGCGCTCCTGCTCCGACAGCGTCTACATCACCACCGACGACGGTTCGTACGGCCGGCGCGGAACGGTGGTCGACCAGTTGAACGACCTGATGAATTCCGGGACCAGACTCGACTCCGTGTACGCCATCGGCCCCCTGCCGATGATGAAGGCGGTCGCGAACGCGACACGGTCCTCCGGGCTGAAAACCTGCGTGAGCATGAACGCGCTGATGGTGGACGGCACCGGGATGTGCGGCGGGTGCCGCGTAAGCGTCGGGGGAGAGATGAAATTCGCCTGCGTGGACGGGCCCGAGTTCGACGGACACATGGTGGACTTCGACGAACTGATCATGCGCAACAGGACATACAGCGACCTCGAAAAAATGGCGGATTGCCGGGCATGAAAAACCAGACCGAACCGACGACGATGAATCAGGCGGCGGGACCCGTAAAACCGGAGACCTCGCCGAACCCCCTGAAACCCTCCGAGCGGATGAAGATCCCCCGTCAGCAGGCGATCGAGCAGGCGCCCGACAAGCGTATCGTCAATTTCACGGAGGTATCGCACGGGATGAACGAGGAGCTTGCCCTGAAGGAGGCGGCGCGCTGCCTCGAGTGCAGGGACCCCCTCTGCATCGACGGATGCCCGGTGAGCGTCAACATCCTGGACTTCGTCCGGCTCATCATGAAGAAGGACTACATCGGGGCGGTCAATAAAATCCGCGAGACGAACTACCTCCCCGCCATCTGCGGCCGGGTCTGCCCGCAGGAATCGCAGTGCGAGGCGGTCTGCACGCTGGGCAAGAAGCACGACCCCGTGTCGATCGGGAAACTCGAGCGGTTCGTCGCGGACTTCGAGCGGGAGGCGGGGCTCTTCACTCCGCCCGAGATCCCGGTCCGCCGCGGCGAGAAGGTCGCCATCGTCGGATCGGGCCCCGCGGGGCTGACCTGCGCGGCCGAGCTCGCGAAAATGGGATACCAGGTGACGGTGTTCGAGGCGCTCCACGCCGTCGGCGGAGTGCTCCGGTACGGCATCCCGGAGTTCCGGCTCCCGAGGGACATCCTCGACCTGGAGACCGATAGAATCAAGGCCCTCGGCGTCACGATCCAGACCAACTTCGTCGTGGGCCGGACCGCCACCATCGACGAGCTGTTCGACGAGTGGGATTTCAGCGCGGTCTTCCTGGGAACTGGCGCCGGCACGCCCAATTTCCTGGGGATTCCGGGCGAGAGCCTGAGCGGCGTCTACTCCGCCAACGAGTTCCTCACGAGGGTGAACCTCATGAAGGCGTATAAATTCCCCGACCACGACACGCCGATCAGGATAGGGAAAGAGGTCGCGGTGATCGGCGGCGGCAACACGGCGATGGACGCCGTCCGCACGGCGAAGCGTCTCGGCGCGGAAAAAGCCTGCCTCGTCTACCGCAGATCGCGCAAGGAGATCCCCGCCCGCGAGGAGGAGATCCATCATGCCGAGGAGGAAGGGATCGAATTCGTGCTGCTCACCAATCCCACACGCATCATCGGCGACGAGAGACACTGGGTGAAGAGCCTCGAGTGCCAGCGGATGGATCTCGGGGAACCCGACAGCTCCGGCCGCCGCCGCCCGGTGCCGGTTCCGGGGTCGGAATTCATCCTCGAGGTCCAGACGGTGGTCGAAGCGATCGGGCAGAAACCGAACCCGATCATCCAGGCCTCCACCCCCGGCCTCGACACGAGCAACCGCGGCACCGTCGTCGTGGACGAGAAGCAGACCACGAGCCGGCGGGGCGTCTTCGCCGGGGGCGATCTCGCACGGGGCGGCGCAACCGTAATTTTAGCGATGCGCGACGGCAGGCTTGCCGCGCAGTCGATTCATAATTATCTGAACCGGAACGGGCTGCCGGCATGACCGACCGGGCGGCGGCGGACCGGCGGATCAAGCTCCGCAGCGGGAACCAGATGGTGGCCGAGGGCGCCGTCGCGTCGGGCTGCAGGTTCTTCGCCGGATACCCGATCACCCCCGCCTCCGGCATCTACAAAGGAATGATCGATCTCCTGCAACACCACGGCGACCTCGCCGTCAGCTCTCCCGACGAAATCTCGGCACTGGCCTACTGCGTCGGCGCTTCGATGCGCGGCTACAAATCGATGACGGCCACCTCCGGGCCGGGCTGGGCGCTCATGATCGAGACTGTCCAGTACGCGCTGATGACCGAAACGCCGGTGGTGATCGCGCTCGTGCAGCGCCTGGGACCCAGCACCGGCGGCGCAACCCAGGGCGCCCAGGGCGACGTCCTGCTGACCGAATATTGCACCAGCGGCGGCTACACCATACCGGTCTTCGCGCCGAGCGCCGCGGCAGAGTGTTTCGAACTGACGATGCACGCCTTCTCCTGGTCGGAAATCCTGAGGTCGCCGGTGATCCTCCTCCTGGACAAAGAGGTCGGGATGACCACCGAGAGCGTCGATTATTCGGCGCTGAACATGCCCCGCGTCGTCGACAGGGCAGGGCTCCGGCGGACCGGCGGCGACAAAAGCGACGTCCGGACGTACGAATTCGCGAGGCGGTCGGATGTCCCCCCCTTCGTCGCGGTCGGGAGCGACATTAAAGTGACGGCGACGGGATCGGCCCACAACAAGTCGGGCGAGCTCAGGAAAAACGATCCGGAGACTCTCGAAATCCTCCACCACCTGGAGGAAAAGGTCCTCGCCCGGGCCGGCGAGATGACGGTCCTCGGCCCGGATGTGGAATCCGGCGCGGAAACACTGGTCGTCAGTTTCGGGATCACCGCGAGGGCGGCGCGCGAGGCCGTCGAAATCGCGAGACGGCAGGGAAAGAAAGTCTCCCTCGTGAACGCGCAGACCCTCTTCCCCGTCCCCGCCGCCGGACTGACCGGGGCGGCGGCCGGCACGCGACGCGTCGTGGTCGCCGAAGAAAACATGCACGGGCAGTACCGGGGCGTTATCCGGCATCTCTTCGGCGACCGTGATGTGGCGGGCGTCAATAAAATCGGGTCGATGATCACGCCATCCGAAATTCTCGCTGCGATCGGCTGACCGATGGAGCAGATTCAATCCTATATGACCGAACCGTGCAGCATCCCCTTCTGCAGGGGATGCGGCCACGCCCACGTGCTGCGCAAACTCAACGACGCCCTGGTCCGGCTCCAGCTCGAGGCGTGCAAGGTCTGTCTCGTCACCGACATCGGCTGCATCGGGCTGGCCGACTCCCTCTTCGCCCTCCCCCACACCGTCCACACGACCCACGGCCGGTCGACGGCATTCGCCACGGGCATCGAACTCGCGGACGGCGTCCTCGCGGACTCGGGTCTCAAGACGATCGTGCTGATCGGGGACGGTGGCGCGATGATCGGGCTCCTCCACCTCGTGAACGCCGCCCTGCTCAACGCCGACGTGACGGTCATCCTCTGCAACAACTACCTCTTCGGCATGACGGGCGGGCAGAACTCCGCCTTCTCGCCGCTCGACTTCATCACCGCGACGACGCCGAAAGGCAACGTCATCCCCCCGCTCGACATCTGCAGGCTCATGATCGACTCCAACGCGGGGTTCGTCGCGCGAAAACTGGCGACCGACCAGGATCTCGCGGCCACCATCGCCGACGCGATCGCGTTCCCCGGCTTCTCGATGGTCGAGGTCGTCGAACTCTGCACGGAGTTCGGCTCAAGGAGGAACCAGCTCTCAGGCACCGTCCTGAGGAGCATCGTGGAATCGCACGGGCAGCAGCTCGGCGTCCTGCGGCGGGACGAGGTGAGAAAGGAATTCGGCCGGATCTACGTGGAAAAATTCCCGCCCGACGGGCGAAAGGGCGGCGGGAAGGGCGAAGGTTTCATCGGGACGAAGTTCACGAACCGCCTGACAAAGAAATTCGGCATGGTCCTCGCCGGAAGCGCAGGAGAGAAGGTCCAATCCTCGGCGAGCACGTTCTGTGAAGCGGCGGCGCTTTCGGGCCTTTTTTCGACGCAGAAGAACGACAACCCGGTGACGCAGGGATCGGGGTTCTCGCTGGCGGAGGTGTGCCTGAGCCCCGGGCGCATCAATTATACCGGGATCGATGAACCCGACGTGGTCATCGCCGTTTCACGGGAGGGGTCAAGGGAGCTCGCGGGACGGGGTGTTTTCGGCCGCTGTCACCTGGAAACCGCGGTGATCTGCGATTCCGATGTGGAAATACCCGAAACCCGGGGCTCAATCATCAGACTGCCTTTGAGGAAAACGTTTACCCCGGCCAGAGCCGCCCTCGGAGCGCTCTTCATAGCCCTGGCCAGGCTCGAGGTCTTCCCGGGCGTTGCCCTGACCGAGACGATCGGTATTCGGGACGCCAACCTCGCTTCGACGCTCACCGGCAAGGTCTCCGCGCTGCTGGACACCTAGGCCGTCTCCGGTCGTCATATTCAAGATCCGAGACCGGATGTAGTTACGGCGTTTAATTTATTCCCTCCCTCATCAATCCACGATAATATCTTGTCGTTGAACGACATCGGAAAATCCTGCAGGGGAACATCCGAATAATTCCGCCGATTTTCGACTATTGTGACGCTTATCACCGGCCCTTTCAGAAAAAATTATTATTTCTTCTTGACTGTTTACATTCAAAAAACCATATTAACCCCGGGTCTGCATTCTCGGGGCGCACCACCAGACGACGATTTAACCTCCTTCATCTCCACGGGCGCGGGTCGACAGGCCGGCGACGGGGCATCAATACCTGCAGACTGATATAACCCATTCATAGGGACATGGGTATTTCGTCGTCTGAAATCATCATCTCCCGTTCAGCTTCTTTTTCAACTCACTTACATCGGGGACAGGGCGTGTCAGAAAATACCATCGTTTTTCTCACTTTAGAGGATTCGCCCCACGGCGATTTCTGGAAAAAGCTCTCCGCGGGCGACTTCATACCGAGGGTCACGCGCACTCCCGACGATGCCCGGGAACTTCTTCTATCCCTCAAACCGAGGGTTTTCGTCTGCATCGCCGGCTCACCCTCCGACGCGTTTCTGGACCTCCTCCGGTTCATCGACGACAGCGACCTGGGCACGAAAATGATCGTCAGTGTCGGCCGCGGGTCGGTGGACGAAGCGGTTCGTTTCATGAAGGCGGGGGCGCACGATTTTCTCATTTCACACGACAGGGGCGATTCCGGGCTGGTGGAATCGATCCTCCGCACGGCGACCAATTACCGCCAGACCGTCCCCGAGAAGAAACACGCCGGGGGGAATCCCTCCCCGGGCGGCGACGCCGTCCTCGTCGGTCAGAGCCCCGCAATCTGCGAGCTCAGGTCTGCGGTGAGCCTCATCGCCAAATCCCCGATCACGGTCCTCATCACCGGTGAGAGCGGTACCGGCAAGGAGGTGGTCGCGCGGCTGATCCACAACCAGAGCCCCAGATACGACGACCCGTACGTCACGATCAACTGCGCCGCGATTCCGAAAGACGTGATCGAGAACGAGCTGTTCGGGCATGAGAAGGGTGCGTTCACCGGCGCATTGTTGAAAAAGGCGGGCTGCTTCGAACTCGCCCATGGCGGCACGATCCTCCTCGACGAGATCGCCGAGATGAGCATGGAAACGCAGGCCAAGCTCCTGAGAGCCATCGAAACTCAAAAATTCCGGCGGCTGGGAGGAAAAGAGGAGGTGAATGTCGACGTGAGGGTTATTGCCGCGACGAACAGGAATGTCGCGGAGGCGCTGAAGGACGGCGAACTCAGGGAGGACCTCTACTACCGCCTCAGCGTCATCGAGCTGCACATCCCCCCGCTGCGGGACAGGCAGGGAGATATCCCGATGCTGGTCGGGTATTTCTTCTCGCTGTTCTCGGAACGGTACGGGAAAGCCCCTCAGCGGTTCTCGGCGGAAGCGATGGAAATCCTGGCGGCGTATGAATGGCCCGGAAACGTCCGCGAACTGCGCAATGCCGTCGAACGCGCCCTCGTGATATGCCCCCACGAGGTCATTCCGGAGCAATACCTCACCGAGCGGATCACCTCGAAGCCCGCGGGGCGGCAGCACGTGCGAATCCCCATCGGCTCCTCGACGCAGGAAGCGGAAAAAATCCTGATCCTGCAGACCCTCGCTTCGGCAGGATACAACAAGGCCAAGGCCGCCAGGATCCTCGGCGTCAGCAGGAAAACGCTGCACAATAAACTATCGGGTTTTTAACATCCCGCCCGCCAGCCCGGCCGTTCATCCCATCGGGTGATCGGACCCGATCCAGAGATAGAATCCCATCGATCCATCAATGCGTGACAGCGCTCACTCCGTGTGCGCGCCATGCGAACGCCGCTCATTGAAAAAGTGGTGACATGGGTCACGGAGTGTATTGTAGATCAACCGTTTTCTCGATACCAATGGTGCAGTTCAATGCGGCGCGCGTCAATCGTACGCCGGCGAGCTGTCGTCGATGTGCCATTTTCGAGGAAATCGAACATGCGATCAATCGCTCCCGTCTTCCTGACAGTCCTCCTGATTACCCCGATCATCGTCACCTCTCCGCATGCTCTCATCGCCGGGGAATCCGGCGCTGCCGGCACCCGTGCAACAGGCGATTCATCGATGATAGTTGCCGTTCATAGTCCCAGCTGGGAGATCAATTTTGGTCCTGGTTCAGTCGCCAATTACGGGGATATGCCCGTCGACAGCATCGACTTCAGTGTCATGACCCACTACATCTCGTTCGCCGCCGGTCTTACTGCAACCGGACAAATGAGCTGGGGGGGCAATTTTATCGGGGAACGCAGGAAACCGTTGAATGACAGAGTTCATGCGGCCGGGAAACCTGTGCTCCTCTGCATGGGAGGATGGGGATCCGACGGGAACTTCTCATCTGCGATGTCCCCGGCAAACCGTCAGACAACCATCAATACAATCTTAAGCGTTATCCGCACGTACGAATTCGATGGGGTGGACTGGGATTGGGAGC
>DATDQD010000149.1:0-16132 GCA_035292425.1 Bacteroidota bacterium | reverse complement strand
AACTATCCGAACCCGTTCGGACGGGCGACGTATTTCACGTTCGAGCACAACCAGACGTCGGCCGTGGACGTCGAGGTGAAGATCTACACGGTGGCGGGCCGGCTGATCAATTCGCTGGAAGAGTCCGGGTTCGACGACCGGTTCGTGAAGATCCGGTGGGACGGCCGCGACAGGGAGGGGGACGAGGTGGCCAACGGCGTCTATCTCTACAAGGTGATCGCGCGGACCGTCGACGGAAAATATTCGGGCGAAGCGCTCGGCAAGTTGAGTGTCACGAGGTGACGGCGGGGACGCCTTGCTTATCACAATGGAAAAAAGTACATTAAAGTCCCCTGATACGCTGGTTTTTGAATGCATCCCAATTCATTTTCATCTCCACATTAGAGGAATTTCGTCATGGTATCACACAGATTTTCACAGATGCTGAAGGGTCTCCTGATCATCAGCGTGATCACGGGGGCGTTTCTGCCTTCCGCGGCGCAGGCCCAGGGCGAGTCGGCGGTCCCGTTCCTGCTGATCGCTCCCAACGCGCGTGCGGACGCGATGGGCGAGGCCGGCGTCGCCCTCGCCAACGACGCGGCCGCGAACTTCTGGAACCCGGCCGGGCTCGCGTTCCAGATCGGACAGGAGGTCAGCCTGACGCACTCCGCCTGGCTTCCCGCGTTCCAGCAGTCGGACCTCTTCTACGACTATGTCGCCTACAGAAACTACATCGCCGACGTCGACGGGACGTTCGGGGCGAGCATCACCTACCTCAGCCTCGGCGAATTCTCCGAGACGACGGCCGACGGCCCCGAGGTGGTCAGCACGTTCCGGGCCTTCGAAATGGCCGCAACGATGGGTTACGCCACCAGGGTCACGGACGACCTGGGCGTGGGCGTCAATCTCCGGTATATCCACAGCTCGCTGGCGCCGTTCAACGTGCAGGGCCAGGACAGGAAGGGTGTCGCCTCGACGGTGAGTTTCGACGTCGGGGCGCTCTGGCGCCCGCGGAATCTGGGCGAGATCGGCAACATGTTCAACCTCGGTCTCAACCTGTCGAACCTCGGTCCCAAGCTGACCTACATCGACGCCGCCCAGGCGGACCCGCTCCCGACCCAGCTCCGTCTCGGCCTGGCGGTCGACGTGCTCAAGAGCCAGTTCAACAATGTGACCGCCATCGTGGATTTCAGCCGGATCCTCATCCGCCGGTACCCTGCGCCGGTGAACGACCAGGGCATCCCCATCGGAGATCCCCCGCCCCCGGACAACGTTATGAAGGCCCTCTTCAGCTCCTGGAAGGACGGCGGGCTCAAGAAGGTCACCATCGGCACCGGCGTGGAGTACTGGTACGGCGATCCCAAACTCATCAGCCTCCGATTCGGGTACTTCTACGAGCACCCGGACTACGGCAACCGGAAGTTCCTCACCTTCGGGGCGGGGGTGAGATACGACATCTATGGCTTCGACTTCAGCTATCTCTCGACCGTGGAGGAAAACCATCCGCTCAGCGAGACGCTCCGGTTCACGCTCCTCATCGCGTGGGGTGTCTGATCGCGCGCTCTCCGAATTGACCGGGGGTTCGTCCGGGCGGGTTTTCGCACAGCCCTTCGGACGGACTCTCCCGGTCTCGGTCCCGGGCCCGTTGCCGGTCCCGGTCGAGCACAGAGGTTCTTGTATTCCCCTTTCACATTCCCCAAGGTCATGATGCCCCGAGCAGGACTTTCATCCCGCGGTCCGGCGATACTTTTTCTCCTCTGCCTGCTCGCCGCGGCGGAACCGTTCGCCCAGAACCTCTCCCAAATCCGGTTCGATCACCGGATCGGAGGGGAAAATCAGGAGGGGAATTTCCCTTCCCCGGACACCCGGGCGAGGGCGGTTCCCGATACGCTCAGGCTCCTCGCCGTGATGGTGGAATTTCTCCCCGACAACGACGCCCGCACATCCGGGAACGGCACCTTCGATCTTTCCGAGCCCCTCGTGCGGATGAAAGATCCCCCGCCCCACGACCGCGGATATTTCGACGTCCATCTCGCGTTCCTGAAGAATTACTACGCCAAAGTATCGGGCGGTCTCCTCGAGATCGAACCCTCGCTGCTTCCCGGCGTCTACCGCCTCCCCGTCCCGATGCGGGACTACAGCCCGCCGAAGAACAGCGCCGACAACGCGGAGCTGGGCCGGCTGGTCGCCGACACCTGGCGGCTCGTCGATTCGACGACCCCGGGGACGGAGTTCGAACGGTTCGATGCCTTCGTTATTTTCCACGCGGGCGTCGGCCGCGACATCGACCTTGTCAGCATCTATGGCTACGACCCGACGCCGTTCGACATCCCGTCGCTCTATCTGAACATCGTCTCGATGAAAAAAATTTTCGGGGACGGTTACGAGGGGGTGCCGGTCCGCGGCGGCGCGTTCGCGATCACCAATACGATGATCATCCCCGAAACCGAGAGCAGGACCGTGCCGGTCATCGGCGGAAACGTCCTCCTCGAACTGGGCATCAACGGCCTGCTCGCGGCGAACGCGGGGAGCCACCTGGGGCTTCCCGATCTCTTCGACACCAGGACGGGACGGTCGGGGATCGGGCGGTTCGGCCTGATGGACGGCCAATCGATCTTCAGCTGGGGTGGATTCATCCCCCCGGAGCCGTCGGCGTGGGAAAAGTATTTTCTCGGTTGGGTGGATCCGATCACGGTTGACGCGGGGAGCGCGGTGCGCGAGCTCCCGGCGGTCGGGACCCCCGGCCCGCCCGACACCGTCTATCGCGTGCCGGTCAGCGCCGGCGAGTACTTCCTGGTCGAGAATCGGAACAGGGACGCCATGGGCGACGGCCAGACCGTCTCGATGGTCTGGGCGGGGGACACCCTCGTTCGGACCTGGGCGAGGGACACGGCGGGATTCACGTTTGTCGACCAGGACTCGCTCTACGGTGTTTTGCTCGACGTGGACGACTTCGACTGGAGCCTCCCGGGCGGCGTCAACAGCCGGACGGGAGAATGGTACGACGGCGGCGTCCTCGTCTGGCACGTCGACGAGTCGGTGATCGGCGCCAACTACGCTTCCGGGACGGTCAACGCCGATCCGGAACGCCGCGGGGTGGACCTCGAGGAGGCGGACGGATCGCAGGACATCGGGCGGTCGTACGGCTTCATCAGCGCCGGCTCGGGGAGCGAGGACGGCACCGTCCTCGACTTCTGGTACGCCGGCAACCAGGCGCCGCTGCGGGTGGAATCGAACCTCTTCGGCCCGAACTCGAACCCCCACAGCCTCGGGAACTACTTAACCAACAGCCACGCCACGGTTTCGGAATTTTCAGCGAGGGGCCCCAGGATGTCGGCGAGGTTCACGCTCGGCGACAGCGTGGTGAGTCCCATCGCGGGCTTTCCGAAATCGGCAGCCTCGGCGTTCACGTCCGGCGCAGTCATGGCGACTGACTGGGGGGCGCTCGTCGCGGTCAGCTCAGGCCCATCGCCGCGCGCATACGGTTGGACCATGGCCGGCGGGCCGGTGTTGCCCGGCTCCGACACTTCCGGACTCCTGCCGCTTCCGGGCGCGGCCTACACGCTCGACAGCCTCGTTCCGAGGGCGGCCGTCGGGTTACTCGACGACGATTTCTATTATGATATCGTCCTTGCGGGTTCGGTTTCCGGCGGGGGCCGCCTCGCCGCGGCGGAACTCCACGATGCCGACGGCGACCTCCTCGCCGATTCACTTTTTGAGATAACGCTTCCGCATGCCGTCACGACGGCGCCGGTCATCGCCGATTCATTTATCGCCGTCGGAACAACGAAGGGTTTCGTCTATATCATCGACCGCGACGGGCGGAACCTCAGGGAATTCCACATATTCCCGGACGACAGCTCGGACGTGGTCAGCCTCGCACTTCTCGGGAACGATGGCGGCCTGCTCGCGGGGTCCGCCGGGGGAGAGATGGGATCCGTCCTGGCGCCCGCCTGTATCGTTCCCCTCTATGCGTCGGGCAGTGTTCCATTCTACCAGGGCCCCGTTCACGTCGCCTCCGGGAGATTCTCCACCGGGCCGGGCGCGCCGGCCCTCTTCACGTTCGTCGGAGTCTCCGGCGACGGCACCGTCTCGGTCGGCGACATCTGCGGCGAAAACCTCCCCGGATTTCCGTACAGCGCCGGAGGGGCAATCCGCAACCAGCCTGCGATCGCCGATATCGACGGCGACGGCATGATGGACATCATTGTTCTCGCCGGACGAAAGGTGCTCGCGCTGAACCAAGCGGGTTCCCCGCTGGACGGTTTCCCCGTCGCCGTCGCCACGGGCTCCGACCTCGCCGGTTCGCCGGTCGTGGCTGACATCGACGGCGACGGATCTCCCGATGTGGCGGGGGTAACCGCCGAAGGGATCGTCTTCGCCTTTCGCCGCGACGGCGCCATGCTCGGCGGATTTCCCCTGCAGGCGGGGCCGAACGACGGCGTGACGCCCGCGGCGTTCTATACCCAGAGCGGCTGTCTGAGCTGTACGGACATCGGCCTGGCGGTGGCGACGGGGGACGGATCGCTGTACGCCTGGAAAACGGGAGAACTGATCACCGGCCCGATGCCGCCCCCGGTCCAGCCCTGGCCGCAGTTCGCGCGGGATTCCAGGAACACCGCCTCGGAGGACACAGTCCTCGTCCATACCCCTCCCTCCGGCGGATTTCTCCCTGCGTCCCGAACGTACAACTGGCCGAACCCTGTCGGCAGGGCGGACGGCTACGTGACCCACATCCGGTATTACGTCCCCTCCGACGCGAGGGTCACCGTCCGGATCTTCGACCTAGCGGGCAGCCTGGTCAGGTCGTTCGAAGGTTTGAACGCGCAGGGTGGGCTGGACAACGAAGTCGACTGGGACGTCTCCGGCGTGGAGAGCGGGGTCTACTTCGCGCAGGTCGAGGCGGACGGGCAGTCGGGTTCCGGCAGCGCGGTCATTACCATCGCGGTGGTGAAATAGTGCCGTTGCTCGTTGTCTTCCGGCGCGCGCTTCGCATGTCGCCCCTTTTCGTGTCGCCCCTGCGGGTGATGCTCATCGCGGCGCTCTCGTGTCTCTTCGCGGGGATCTCCACGGCGCAGGAAGATTTCCACCATCCCGAGCTGGAGTGGCGGACCCTCGAGACCGAACATTTCTACGTCCACTACCACGCGGGGACGGAGCGCACGGCCCGCGCCGTCGCGAAGATCGCCGAGGATATCTACGCCCCCGTGACCTCGCTCTACGATCACCGGCCGGACGGGAAAGTCAGTTTCGTCATCAAGGACTACGACGACTACTCGAACGGCGCGGCATACTTTTACGACAACAAGATTGAAATCTGGGCATCGTCCCTCGACACCGACCTCCGCGGGACGCACAACTGGCTCAGGAACGTCATCACCCACGAGTTCACGCACATCATCCAGATCCAGACCTCGTTTAAATTCGGCAGGCGGATCCCCGCGGTCTATCTCCAGTGGCTCGGGTACGAATCGGAACGGCGCCAGGACGTGCTGTACGGGTATCCGAACCGGATCGTCTCCTACCCGTTTTCCGGATTCGTGATACCGAGCTGGTTCGCGGAGGGCGTGGCGCAGTACAACCGGAAGGAGCTCGATTACGACTACTGGGACAGCCACCGGGACATGATCCTCCGGTCATACGTCCTGGACGGCAACATGCTCACCTGGAACGAGATGTCCGTCTTCGGGAAAACCAGCCTGGGGAACGAGTCGTCGTACAACGCGGGGTTTGCGTTCGTCAGCTACCTGGTCGACCGATTCGGGGACGCGAAACTTGAGGAAATCTCGAGGAACCTCTCCACGCTGACCGAGGTGACGATCGACGGCGCGATCGGCAGGGCCGTCGGCACGGACGGCGAGACCCTTTACCGGGAATGGCAGGAGGCCCTGAAGGCCGATTACGGGGAGCGCACGGCGGCACTCCGCGCCTCGCCCGCCGGAGGCGAGATCATCGGGGACATCGGCTTCGCGAACCTCTACCCGGCGTTCTCCCCCGACGGCAAATACCTCGCCTACATCAGCAACAAGAAGGGGGACTATTTTTCCTCATCGTCCCTCTATCTTTACGACCTCGCGACGAAGAAAGAACGGCGCGTCATCGCGGGGGTGAGGTCGAACTTCTCCTGGTCCCCCGACGCCCGGACCATCTACTATTCGAAAAACACGAGGGACAACCCCTTCTGGTCGGGCTACAATGACATTTTCGCCGTGGACGTCGAATCGGGCGACGAGAAACGGGTCACCGTGGGGTTGCGCTCGAACGCCCCCGCCGTCTCGCCCGACGGGCAGCGGATCGCCTACGTCTCCGGGAGTGACGGTACCATGAACCTGTGCACCATGAAGACGGACGGCACCGACGTGCGGCAGCTGACCGGGTACACCTCCGGCGAGCAGGTCTATAACCCCGCCTGGTCGACCGACGGAGCGGCCATCGTCTTCGACTTCTCGGTGAAGGACGGCAGGGACATCCTGAAGATCTCCCCGGCCGGGGGGAGCCCGGAACCGGTCGTCGCGACGCCCGACGATGAGAGGACCGGCGCGTTCGACGGCGACGGAAAATCGCTCTACTTTTCCTCAGACAGGAGCGGTATTTTCAACATCTACCGCATCGACCTGGCCACCGGCGCGGTGGACCAGGTTACGAACGTCGTCGGCGGGGCGTTCATGCCAGAAGTCGGCGCCGGCGGCAAACTCGCCTGCTCACAGTATACCTCGACGGGATACAAACTGGCCCTGATGTCCGGACCGGAGCCCCTCACTTCGCCCGCCCGGTACGTGAGGAAGGGCGGTCCCTCCGACGTGCTGGGGGCGTTCCCGGGACTCGGGAGCGGCGATGCGGCGCGCGGGACGAACGGCCCGGGACCGGAAAAGGGCGGTCCGTTCGACTGGCAATCGCTGCGCAACTACGTCGACACGAAACCGCCCGTTTTAACAGACGGGAAGTACAACAACGCGACCACGACCCTCACCGTGGTCCCGTTTTTACGGATCGACAACTACAATCCGAAAAACAAGGGCTTCGAGGTCCTCAAACCCGGGGCGTACCTCTTCTCGTACGACATGCTCGACCGCTACGGGTTCTTCGCCAGCGCGGCGGCGAACTGGAAGGGGGAGCGGGATCTTTTTTTCACGTTTGATTACCACGGGGCGATCCCCGGGTTCTACGACCTGGGGATGGATCCCGGGCTCTCCCTCGAACTGTACAACATCACGAGGAAAACCGGTGCGTTCATCCCGCTCCCGCTCGACACGATCCCCGTTGACATTTCCTACAACCTGATCGAATTCGACGCGGTCTTCAGGCAGAAGCTCTTCAGCGAGCATCTCGGCATCGAGTACGGATACAGGCACAGCCGGTATACGGCCGACATCGGGTCGTTCTTCCTGCCCGAAGCCCTGTTCCTCGTCCCGGCGACCGGGATACTCTATTATAAGGGGAACGACCTCTTTCTCAACCTGAACGCCGATTTCAGCGCCCCGTCCCGTACGCAGGAAATCAACCCCGTCGGCCGGAAAGTCCGCGCGCGCTACGATTATGAATTCAACGACTTTGATCCCACCGACCAGATCAACGAGCGGGGGGAGCTGGCCCACGTGTTCAAGGACGTCAACTTCCACCGTTTCGAGGTGATTCTCAGCGAATCGCACGCCCTCCCGGGGTGGAATCATACGATTTCAGCCGCCCTCAGAGCCGGGACCATCTTCGGTCCGCCGGTGGACGACTTTTTCGATTTCTATCCCGGCGGACTCACCGGGATGAAGGGGTACCCGTTCTATTCGCTCGGGGGGAACGAGTACGGCCACGCGAACCTGACGTACCGGTTCCCGTTGTGGGAAGGGATCGACGTGCGGTTCCTGCAGTTCTACTTCGACAAGCTGTACGCCGCGGTGTACGCCGACGCCGGGACCGCATGGAGCGGGGGACCGGTCTCGGGCAGGCGGTTCATCCGCGACGCGGGCCTCGAGCTGCGCCTGGAATCGTTCTCGTTCTACGCGTACCCGACGCGCGTCTTCTTCAACGCCACGTACGGCTTCGACACGTTCAGCCGGTACGTCGCCAGCCGCGACCAGTTCGTCGCCTACGGCGGCGAATGGCAGTACCATTTCGGCGTCCTCTTCGGCTTCGATTTCGATTAACGAGGTGTGCTTATGCGAACCATCATGATGCTTGCGGCCGTGTTCTTCATCTGCTCTCCCCCGGCCGAATCGGGCGGTCATCCGTCGATTTACCTGACGGGGAATCCCCGTGTCGACTTTTTCGGCGCCGGGGCCGCGGGACCGCTCGCGGTGAAACATGGGAACCCGCTCTTCATGCAGGATGAGGGGAGTTCGCCGGCGGGCGGAAAATCGCCCTGGCTCGCCGCAGTGCTGTCGCTGGCCGTCCCCGGGGCGGGCGAGGTGTACGCGGGGAGTTACTTCAAGGGCGCGGCATTCTTCGCCGCAGAGGCGGTGATGTGGGGATTCGCGTGGTCGTACGACACTCAGGGCGACGACCTCACGGATGAATACAAGCGGTACGCGAACGATTACTGGAGCGCGACAAGGTACGTCGACTGGACGCTCAACCACCTCGGGAGTCTCAACCCAGACCTCACGACATCGTCCGATGAATATCGCGACTTGGTCTACCCGGACGAACAATCGCCGTGCGATCCGCCCTTCAGCTGCGTGGACTGGCAGGAGCTCAACGACATGGAGCGCGACATCGCCAGCGGCCGCCTGAACGGCTACACGCACGGCCTACCGTACTACGGCGAACAGCAGTATTATGAACTCATCGGGAAATACGAACAGTTCAGCCGCGGGTGGGACGACTCCGGCGTGCTGAACCCGGAGCTCGAAAACAACGTGCCGATCCGGAGCACCTCGGAGAGGTTCTTCGAGTACGCGAAGATGAGGGCCAGGGCGAACGACAAGTACGACGTCGCCTCGACGTTCGTGAGTCTCGCCGTGGTCAACCACGTGCTGAGCGCCATGGACGCCTTCTGGAGCGTCACGCGGCTGAACAAATCGCTCCATGCGGGCGTACGCATCAAAATGCAGAAATCGCCCTTCGGGTCGGTCCCGGTCACGACGGCCAGTTTCAGGTACGACTTCTGATCCCGTCGCGCCGTCCGCCCGCCGGCGAAACCGCGACTACTTGGGAACATACCAGAGGGTGACCCCCCCGCCGAGGAGGAAGATGAGGTTCGCCAGCCACGCCGTCAGGAGCGGGTCCATGTCGCCGTTGTAGCCGAAGGCCTGGCTGACTTTCAGGAAGATCATGTAGAGGAAGCAGATCGCCAGCGCGATCCCGAACTCGACTCCAAGCCCGCCGCGGCGCCTGACCGCCGCGAACGGTATCCCGAAAATTACGACGATAAGGTTCGCGAAGGGGAACGCGATCTTCCCGTAGTAATCCACCAGCCAGCGCGAAACGTTCTGCCCGGCCCGTTGCTGGTGCGCGATGAACGCCCCGAGGTCGTTGTAGTCCATCTCGTCCGGTTTCTGCTGTTTTTTCCGGACGTCGTCCGGGGAAAAATTCATCGCGGAAAGCGTCTTCTCCCGGAACTCCGACTGAACTTCTCCGCCGGCCGTGAATCTCCGTTCCGTCCCGGCCATGAGGGTCCAGTTCCGCGCTTCCGCGTTCCAGCGCATCTCGAAGGCGTCGTACCGCGCCGTCATCAGGGAGGGGTCGGCCGGGTCGAACTCCTGGATGCTGACCCTGAGGGCCGTGCTGCGCATGTCGTCGTAGATGCCGATCGTGAGGATCCTGTCGCGCGAATCCTGGATGAAGATGTTCGACTTCGAGGTGTACTCGAGATACTTGTGAAAGTAGGAGCGCGCGATCGCGAACTTTTTCTGGTTCGTTGCGGGGACGACCCAGCCGTTGAACCAGATGGCGAACGCGCTGAGCGCCACGGCAAGGAGGAGAAAGGGCGCCATGAACCGGTAGAGGCTCACCCCGCCCGATTTCAGGGCGATCAGCTCGTTGTGGGACGACAGCCGCCCGGTCGTGAAAAGGGCGGAGAGGAGGACGCTCACCGGCAGCATCAATTTAACAATCTCCGGCATGAAGTAGATGTAGTAGGTCAGGATGATCCCCGCCGGGGCGGCCTTGTCCAGGAAGTCGTCCAGATTTTCCATCAGGTCCACCACCAGGAAAATCGCGGTGAACGCTCCCAGTGAAAAGAGGGCCGTCACGATGAACTGCCGGACCGTGTAGATGTCGAACTTTTTCACCGGGTCCTCAGCCCTCTTCCCGCCGGAGAAGCTGGAGCCTGGCGAGCAGTTTCATGAGCCGGTTGTCCGGGGAGAGCGTGATCATCGGAATTTCTTTCGTGAGCCGGACCGTCAGGACGAGGCCGATCGCGCCGAGCACGATGTTCGCCATCCACATTCCGAGCCACGCCGGCATGATCCCGCGGTCCCCCAGTTTCTCGCCTCCGATCAGGGAGGCCCAGTACATCAGGAAAAAGCCGAGGCTGAGGGTGGCCGCCACGCCGAAGGTCCCCCTGCGCGCCATCACGCCCAGCGGCACGCCGATGAACACGAAGACGAGACATGCGGCCGGAATCGCGTATTTCTTGTGAATTTCGACCATATAGGAATTGATCTGCCTCCCGAGCGATTCGATCGTCTGCCGCCTGTTCTCGGAATTCATGATCTGAAGCCGGACGCGCTGGGCGGCGAGCCGGGCGGCCTCAAGGTCCGCGGATGAATCGGGTATCGGGAAAGCGGGGATCCTGGAGAAGCCCGGCGATCCCCGGGAGGCGGGGCGGTCTTCGAAGATCAGTTCCCTCGTCGCCGCGGCTTCGGCGCGGAGACTGTCGACGATGGCGCGCATCACGTCGGCGCTCAACTCCCTGTCGCTCCTGGAGAAAGCGTTTTCGGCGGACCGTTCGAAGTCGAATCCCTCCGCATCCATCGCGATCCTGTGCCGCGCGAAGTCGATCCTGCGGTACTCCCCCTGGACGGAGGGCCTGAAACGGTGGATCTCGCCGTCGGAGAGGTCCATGACGACCCTGCGGTAATCGGGCGTGAAGGAAACCCGGCCGCGGTCCGCCGTGATCACCACGTTCATCGATGGGTCGGTGTAATCGTAGATCGTCAGCCCCCCGAGATCGCTCGAATATTCCGAGACCGTCCTCGCGAGGATGCTGTACCCCGACAGGTCCTGGTTGAAGAGCCCGGCGTTGATCGACAGCGTCGGTTTAATCCGCCTGATGTCCATCATCAGGAGCTTGAAGCGGTGGTTTGCCTCCGGCAGCACCCTGTTGTTGAATTCCACGGTGAGGAGGCCGAGAACGGCGGCGGCGGCGATCACGGTGGCCATCATTTTCGGGAGGCTCATGCCGCCGGCACGCAGCGCGGTGATTTCGTTCTGGGATGAAAGCTTGCCGAACCCCATGAGCGTGGCGACCAGGACAGACGCCGGGACGGCGAGCACGACCATCCAGGCGAGGCTGAGGAGGATCAGCTCCCCGATCACCCAGAACCCCAGCCCTTTTCCCACGAGCTGGTCCACGGCCTTCATGAGAAACTGCAACAAAAAGACGAACATCAGTGTTATCAACGAGAAGAGAAAGGGTGCGAGATGGGCGCGCAGAATATAGAGGTGAGCTTTCATCGGGACCCCGTCAATATACCCTCAAATCACCGATTTTACAACACAATGGGCGCGGGAGGCCCGGATCACGGCCATCTTGCATATCAGACGCCTTTTCCCTACCTTTTTTTAAGAGAATGCGAATCCGAACCAGATAAATCCCCGACAACCCCACACCCCCGGAGCATACCCTATCGGTTCTTGAGAGCAGTTAAGTGATGGAAGGGCGTCAGTGGCGACGCATCGTACCCGCGCCCCCGCCGTCAATACTGGAAAACGTCAAACAGAATCGGTACTGAGAGGTTGACTCTGACTCCGCCGGGGCCGGACGTACGCTTTTTTCACGCGCGCACGACCGGACATTCCCTCATCCTCGCGATCACCGCGTTTCTCGCGTGGGGATCGACCGCGATTGCCCAGGTCGATGCGCCCCCCGACACCACGTTTCGTCCCGATTCGATCGCTTTCCCCGATCCCTCGTCCTTTTTCCAGCAGGGCACGACCGACTCCACGCAGCAGAAATACCGTGATTCCCTCCGTCACGTGAGGGATTCCCTCCGGGCGATCGGCGATACCCTCGGTTTTCCCCCCGACTCTCTCCGCGGCGTCGAACAGATCGACACCACGTGGGTGGTCTACCTCGATTCGACGTCGCGCCTCAGCCAGTTCGCGTACCGGCGCGCCGACCGGCCGGTCGTCGGCCCCTTCGTGGCGGACGAAAAAAGCCTGTTCCTGGACGTCAGATCCCCTGCGTACCGGCGGGAGCTCAGTATCGACTCCACCGGCCAGTTCGTCACGGTCACCGAGACGGTGAACGGGCTGAACGCGAAGGTCCCGCTGACGCTGACCCTCCGGGAGTACATCTATCTCCGCTTCGACTACGACAGGAAAAAGAACTGGCGCTCGTTCATCGACGTGACCAAGGGAACCGCCGGCGGGGACCAGCTCGGATCGGTCCTGAAGTCGCTCACGAACATCTCCATCCCGGTTCCGGCGAACCCGCTCTTCAGCATCTTCGGCGGAAAAGACATCAAGCTGAACGTGTCGGGCGCCGTGGACATCCGCGCCGGTTTCCGGAGGACCTCGTCGGACAAGGTCACCTCCTCGATCCTCGACCAGCAGAGAAACGAGCCGACCTTCAACCAGGACGTGCGCGTGAACGTGAACGGCACGATCGGCGACAAGCTGAACATCCTGGCGGACTGGAACACCCAGCGGACCTTCGACTTCGAAAACCAGCTCAAGATCAAGTACACCGGTTACGAGGACGAGATCATCAAGAGCGTCGAGGCGGGGAACGTCTCCCTCAGGACCCCCGCCCTGATCGGCGGCGGGCAGTCGCTCTTCGGCATCAAGGCCAACATGCAGGTGGGGCCGCTGAACCTGACCGCGCTCGTCTCGCAGAAGAAAGGGCAGACGAAGGAGCTCTCCATCTCCGGCGGCTCGGAGAGCAAGGACCTCTCGATCTCCCCCGAACGATACTCCCAGTCCTATTACTTCGTCGACACGGTCTACGCCCGGTTCTGGGACGATCTCCATTCCTCGGAGGTGACCAGCATCTCGAGCGACGTGCTCGACAACGAGATCATCCAGCTGGACGTGTGGCGGAGCGTCTCGCAGGTGACCCCGCAGACGCAGCAGCTCGCGCGGGAGGCCTTCGCCCACACCGATATCGGCGAGAGGCCGCCGGGAGGGTATTCGCCGTTCACCGACAGCACGCTCTCCGGGCAGGGGCTCCTGGTGGACGGCAAGGTCTATTCGGGATATTTCATCCGGCTCGACCCCCTGAAGGACTACGACGTCGACACCAGGACGGGGACGATCCGGCTCGAGAGCGTGCAGGACATCGACGCCATCGCCGTGTCGTACCGGACCGTCTCCGGGATCGTCTACGGGGGCGACGACACCACTTCGAGCGGGAAGCTGATCCTGAAACTGATCAAGCCGAAGAACCTCTGGAACCAGCCGTCCTACAAGCCCGCCTGGGACCTGATGTTGAAAAACATCTACCCCCTCGGCGGGAGAGACCTCAAGCGGGAGGGGTTCTCGATGAACATTTTCCGCGGGTCTTCCGGCCAGACGGAAGTGGACGAGATCGTCGGCACGCCCCTCCTGAAGGTGATGGGCCTCGACAGGTTCGACCAGAACAACCAGAGGGTTTCCGACCAGAATTTCGACTTCATCCCCGGCATCACCATCGACGTCGAGCACGCCGAGCTCATCTTCCCGACGCTCCGGCCGTTCGACGACGGGATCAAACAGTATTTCGAACGGCAGAACCCGCCCGTCACGGGGATCGACTCGCTCCTGTTCCCCGATGTTTACGATACCACGCAGAGCGGCGCGGCGAACAACACGATCAGCAACAAGTACTTCATGAAGGGGCTGATCAACCTCGGGCAGCGCTCCAAGATCGCCCTGGGGTTCAACGTCGTGGAGGGGAGCGTGCAGGTCCTCCTGAACGGCTCGCCGATGACCCCCAGCGTCGATTACACGGTGGACTACATCCTCGGCGAGGTGGTACTCAGGAGCGAACAGGCCACCCTTCCCGGGTCGAAAGTGGAAGTCAAGTACGAGCAGAACGACCTCTTCCAGCTCGCCTCGAAGACCCTTATCGGGGCGAGGGGCGAGCTCGACGTCATCCCGAACACCAGGCTCGGCTTCACGGCCATGAACCTCAACCAGGCGACGCTCAGCGACAAGGTCCGGCTGGGGGAGGAACCGACGAACAATTCCATCATCGGCGCCGACGCCTCTTCCGCGTTCGAACTCCCGGTCCTGACCTCGCTCATCAACGGACTGCCGGGCCTCAGGACGAACGAGATGTCGACCATGAAATTCAACGCCGAGGCGGCCTACATGATCCCCGACCCGAACACGAAGAAGAGCCCGATCCTCACCGACAACGGGACGAGCATCGCGATGATCGACGATTTCGAGGGCGCCCGCAGGAGCATCCCGTTCCCGATCAGCTACGGCGGCTGGACGTTTTCGAGCGCCCCCGCGCTGATGCGTTCCGCCCTCGGGACCCGCCCCGATTCCGTGAAGAACTGGGCGCGCGGGAGGCTGGAATACTTCAACGTCCTGCCGAGCGACGTCACGATCGAGGACATCTGGCCGAGGCGGGAATACCGGACGGGTGAAAACCGGGTGACCGTGATGGATCTCCAATTCCACCCTTCCCGGAGGGCGATGTACAACTATTCGCCGAACCTCGACTCGACGCTCCACCGCGCGGACCCCGATTCCGCGCGCCAGAACTGGAACGGCATCACGAGGTACCTTGGCTCGAGCGCCGGCAGCATCCTGGAACAGAACATGTCATTCCTCGAGATCTGGATGAAGGTGGACGCGGCGAACGAGGAGGACTTCCGGAAGGGCCGCCTGCACGTCAGCCTCGGACGCGTGAGCGAGGACATCATCCCCAACAGGAGGATCAACTCCGAGGATCTCATCCCGGGGCCCTCCAACCCGTCCGGTTTCCCGAACCAGATCCTCAATCCCTCCGAGGAGGATTTCGGCCTCGATATGCTTCCCGACGCGGGCGAGAGGACCGCGTATGCCGGCTTCCTGGCAAACAACGCCGGCGACAGGGACGTCAGCCCGGCAGATCCAAGCGGGGACAACTGGGGATACACCAGCGGATCGCTCGATTTCTCCAGGATCGACGGACTCGAGGGGAACGGCAACAGCGTTGACGGCAGGCTCCCGGACACCGAAGACCTCAGCGGGAACGGCATCTCGGAACTCGACAACGAGTACGCCGAATACGAAATCCCGGTCGACACCGTCTACCTCGGCCGCGACGGCCTCCTCGCGGACAACCCCTACATCACCGGGGGCGGTACCGAACGGTGGTTCCAGTACAGGGTACCGCTGCTCGATCCCGACACGATCGCCGGGAGCGCGCAGAGCGTCCAGGACGTCCTGCGGAACGTACAGTACGTCAGGCTGTGGTTGTCCGGTTTCGCAGACTCCGTGAAGGTCAGGATCGCCGAGATGGGACTGGTCGGCAACCAGTGGCAGGAGCGCATCAGGAACGACAGCGTGATGAGCATTTCGGTGGTGAACATCGAGGACAACCCGGAGTACGAGAACACTCCCGGTTACCGCAACCTGGGCATCGTCAGGGAAAAGGACAGGACCCAGCCCGACAAGGTCATCGAGGGGAACGAACAGTCCCTCACTCTGGTCCTGAACGGCCTCGAGCCCGGCGACTCGCGTCAGGCCGTGAGGTATTTCGGGACCGCCCGCCCGCTGAACCTCTTCAACTACAAGACGATGAAGATGTTCGTCTACGGCGACCCGCTGCTCATCGAGGCGTCGACGGGGGAACCGAAAGCGGAGCTCTTCGTGAGGTTCGGGAACGACACGTTGAACTTCTACGAGTACCGCGCCCCCATCAGGGCCTTCTGGGACAGCGCGAACTGGGTCAACATCAATTTCGAACAGCTCACCGCGGTGAAGGCGGGGCGCGATTCCGCCGGCCGGCTCACGTACGTGGACATCCCGTCCCCCCCGGGCGCCCGGTACGGCGTGCGCGGGAACCCGTTGCTTCGGCAGG
>DATDQD010000148.1:0-9916 GCA_035292425.1 Bacteroidota bacterium | reverse complement strand
GTCGGCAAGGAGGCTCTGGGCAAAAATCATGGCGGAGCGTTTCGGGGCGACGAATCCCGAGGCGATGAAGCTCCGGTTCCATGCACAGACGGGCGGTTCGACGCTGACCGCCCAGCAGATCGACAACAACGTCGTCCGCGTGACCGTCCAGGCCCTCGCGGCGGTGCTCGGAGGGTGCCAGTCCCTCCATACCAACAGCAGGGACGAGGCCCTGGCCCTCCCATCGGAGGAGGCCGCAAGACTCGCGCTCCGGACCCAGCAGGTCATCGCGAACGAAACCGGCGTGGCGGACACCGTCGACCCGATCGGGGGATCGTACTTTCTTGAACGTCTGACCGACGAAATCGAATCGAAGGCGGTCGAATACATCCAGAAGATCGACGCGCTCGGAGGCGCGGTGAGCGCCATCAGGAAGAACTTTTACCAGGACCAAATCTCCGAGAGCGCCTGCCGCTACCAGGAGGCGATCGAGAAGAATAAAAAAATCGTCGTGGGAGTCAATGCCCATGCGGGGGGAGAGGAAGCGGTGCCGCCCCTGTTCCGTGTCGACGAGGGCGTCCGGAGGCAGCAGACGGAGAACCTCGCCCGGCTGAAGGCGTCGCGGGACGGGGAACTGGTACGCACTTCACTCGGAAGGCTCGCCGCTTCCGCGCGGGAGGGGGGAAACCTGATCCCACCGATACTCGGGTGCGTTGAGGCGTACGGGACCCTCGGCGAAATCTCCGATACGCTTCGGGGGGTCTGGGGGGAATACCGCTAACGCCCTGTCGGGATGGGCCGGCATACCGGACCGCCCGCTCAGTCCATTGACAGAGTGACCTGCCTTCGCCGGTAATCCGGCCCATAGACTGACATCCCGTCAGAGCTGTCCGATCCCCTTCCCGGGAAATACCCCAAAACGCAATAAATCGACAGTTTGTAAATGGCACGCAAATTGAATATCATAAAGTACTGAAGATTTATTCGCGGGAACGCGCTTTCCGACCCTGCACCCACTAAACGCTAACCATAAGGAGAAATTCCATGAAGATTAAACCCCTCGGTGACCGGATCCTGATCAAACCGTCACCGGCCGAAGACAAAACCAAGGGAGGCATCATCCTGCCCGATACCGCCAAGGAAAAACCCGTGGTCGGAGAAGTCGTTGCGATCGGACCCGGGCGCAAATCCGATGAAGGAAAATTGATCGCCCCCGAGGTAAAGGTCGGGGACAAGATCCTCTACGGCAAGTATTCCGGAACTGAAACCACCATCGACGGCAAAGAATATCTGATCATGCGCGAAAGCGACGTTTTCGCCATCGTTTAATCCCCGTTCAATCGAACCCATTCATTCAAAGGAGAAATACCATGTCTGCTAAAATCATCACATTCGACGCGGATGCTCGCGCGGGGTTGAAACGGGGTGTGGATACCCTGGCGAACGCCGTGAGAGCGACGCTCGGTCCCAAGGGACGCAACGTCGTCATCGAGAAGAAATTCGGCGCCCCGACCATCACCAAGGACGGCGTGACCGTCGCCAAGGAAATCGAACTGGAAGACCCCATCGAGAACATGGGCGCCCAGATGGTCCGTGAAGTCGCCAGCAAGACGTCCGACGTCGCCGGCGACGGCACCACCACGGCCACCGTGCTCGCGCAGGCGATCGTCCGCGAAGGCATGCGAAACGTGACGGCGGGCGCGAACCCGATGGACCTCAAGCGGGGCATCGACCTCGCCGTCGCAAAGGTCGTCGAGGAGCTCAAGAAGATTTCGAAGAAGGTCGGCGACGACAAGAGCAAGATCGCCCAGGTCGGTTCGATTTCGGCCAACAACGACCCGACCATCGGCGACCTGATCGCCAATGCGATGGAGAGGGTCGGCAAGGACGGCGTCATTACCGTCGAGGAAGCCAAGGGGACCGAAACGTCCGTCGACTGGGTCGAAGGGATGCAGTTCGACCGCGGCTATCTCTCCCCCTATTTCGTGACGGACGCCGAGACCATGGAGACGGTGCTGGAGAACCCCTACATCCTGATTCATGATAAAAAGATCAGCGTGATGAAGGACCTCCTCCCGATCCTCGAGAAAACGGCGCAGTCCGGCCGCGCGATGCTCATCATCGCCGAGGACCTCGAGGGCGAAGCCCTCGCCACGCTGGTGGTGAACAAGCTCCGCGGGACGCTGAAAGTCGCGGCGGTCAAGGCCCCCGGCTTCGGCGACCGGAGGAAGGCGATGCTCGAGGATGTCGCAGTCCTGACCGGCGGCACGGTGATCTCGGACGAGAAGGGATTCAAGCTCGAAAACACCCAGCTCTCCTACCTCGGAACAGCGAAGAAGATCACCATCGACAAGGACAACACCACCATCGTCGAGGGATCCGGCAAAAAAGACGAGATCAAGAAGAGGATCAACGAGATCAAGTCCCAGGTCGAAAAGACCACCTCCGACTACGACAAGGAGAAGCTCCAGGAACGCCTCGCGAAACTCTCGGGCGGCGTCGCGGTGCTGAAGGTCGGCGCGGCCACCGAGGTCGAGATGAAAGAGAAGAAGGCCAGGGTCGAGGACGCCCTCCATGCGACCCGCGCGGCCGTCGAGGAAGGGATCGTTCCCGGCGGCGGGGTGGCGTTCATCCGCATCATCCCGAAGCTCGACTCGCTGAAACCCGAGGTCGCGGACCAGAAGATCGGCGTGGACATCATCAAGAAGGCGCTCGAAGAGCCCCTTCGGATGATCGTCGAGAACGCCGGCCTCGAGGGCTCCGTGATCCTGAACAAGGTCAGGGAAGGGAAGGACGACTACGGGTTCAACGCCCAGACGGAAAAGTACGAAAACCTGGTCTCGACCGGCGTGATCGATCCGACGAAGGTCACCAGAATCGCGCTCGAGAACGCGGCCAGCGTCGCCGGCCTGCTTCTCACGACCGAAGCGACCATCGTGGAGAAGAAGGAGAAGGAACGCTCCGCTCCCGCGATGCCGCCCGGAGGGATGGGCGACATGTACTGAGCCGTCTGATCGCAGACGGAGGCAGTATCCGGAACCCCGGTCGTTGTGAGACGGCCGGGGTTTTTTTTATATTGCCCGGATGAAACGACGCCCGGTCAAGCGGTCCGAAAGTTCTTTCCTCACCGGCGGTATGCCTTCGGGTGAATCCCGTCGCACCCCCCGGAGGAGGCTGTACGCCGCGGGGTTGCCCCTTGTCGTCATCCTCGCCCTAATACTTCAAACATCCCCGGCCCCGCAAACGGATGTCGACCGGGCGGACATGGAGAGGATCCTCAGGTACCTGAGCGATGATCGCCTGGCTGGGAGGGGGAGTTTCACTCCGGCCAATGAGGAGGCGGCCAGATTCATCGCCGGCGAGTTTTCCACGGCGGGCCTCCGCCCGGCGCCCGGATCCGACTCCCTGCTCGCCAGGTTCACGGTCAACCGGGTCATCCCGGAGAGCGTCTTCGTTCTCTTCAACGGCATCCCGATCCCGCCCGGGGACCTGATCGTTTCCACCGACCTCGAGCGCGGATCCCGGGCCCTGTCCGATTCATTCCCGGTCCACCGGATGGGGGATTCGTTCGACAGGGGCCTGTTCCGGAAGAGTGATTGCATCCTGCTCATCCCGCGCATTCACGAGAGGGTCTTCCGGAGATACCAGCAGTCGATGGGACGGCCCCGCGTCTTCCCCGGCGATCCCCGGCCGGGAATCCTGGTCGCGATTCTCACGGACAGCGCGAACGCGGGGTCATGCCGTGTCGACTTCCGGGGGCGGACGGAAACCCCTTCCCTGGCCAACGTCGTTGGTGTCATCCCGGGGAAGAATCCGGACGAGATCGTCCTTTTTTCGGCGCACTACGATCACCTTGGAATCGTACGGGAGATCGACGGCGATTCGATCGCCAACGGGGCGGACGACAATGCCTCGGGCACGGCCGCGCTCATCGCGCTCGCAAAGTATTTCGCCGCGCAGGGGACCCCCGGAAGGACCCTCGTGTTCGCCGCCCTCGCCGCGGAGGAAATCGGCGGGTTCGGCGCCCGGCACCTTCTGAACGGCATGAAACCCGACCATATCGCGGCGATGGTCAACCTCGAAATGTTGGGAACGGTGTCGAAATTCGGCCGCCGCGCATTCTGGCTTACCGGATACGAGCGGAGCGCGCTCGGAGCGATGATGTCGGAAACGCTGGACGGAAGCGGCTATAAAATTTTTCCCGATCCGTATCCAGACGAAAACCTCTTTTTCCGATCCGATAACGCGGTTTTTGCCCGGGCCGGGGTTCCGGCCCATACGATATCCACGACCCGGATCGACATCGACACCGTCTACCATACCGTGAATGATGAGTTCGCTCGCCTGGATGTCGGCTATCTCACCGAAACCGTGAGGGGGATAGCCCTGGGGGTCCGGGGGATCGTCGACGGCAGGCAAACACCCGGCCGGATAAGCATCAAATAACAATCAGATTGGCGGATTTACCGTGTGTGTTAAACCTTTCGCGGTCCCCCGGCATCTAATATGCAATACGATCCGAGGATATGACTGAACAGACCGATCCGCAGTTGATCGAGTCGTTCCGGAATGGAAATGAAAAGGCTTTCAATCAGCTTGTCGCCCGGCACCAGGAACGGATATACTGGGTGGCGAGGAGGATCCTCGGTTCGCACGAGGACGCGGACGATGTGGTCCAAGAGGTCTTTCTCAGGGTCTTCCGGAAGCTCCATACATTCCGCGGAAATTCGGAATTTTTCACCTGGCTCTACCGGATCGCCGTCAATTTATCGCTGAACGCTTCGAAAAGAAAGAAAGTTGCCGATTTTTTTCACATTGACGCGCTGCACGAGCGGCAGCCTGCCGACGGGGACAATCCGGAGACACTCCTCATGCGCCGGGAGGAGCAATCGCTCCTCGACCGGGCAGTCGTACTTCTGCCGGAGAAACAGAAGGCGGTGTTCACGATGAGATACCACGAAGGGATGAAGTTTGAACGCATCGCCTCGATACTGGGGCGGTCCGTCGGCGGGGTCAAATCGAATTACTTCCATGCGGTTCGGAAGATCGACCGTTTCCTGAAGGAGAGACACGCATGACCTGCGTCCGGATCGACGAGCGGCTGGCGCGGCTGACGGCCTCGGACCCCGTCCCGGAGTTCACCGCGGAGGAACTGGGGCACATCGGGTCCTGCGCACGCTGCCGCGAACTGGCGGCGGAAACGGCCGGGGCATTCCTGAGGATCGCCCGGGCTTCCGCGGAACACCGGCCCGACCCGGCCTACTGGGCCTCGCTTCTCCCCCGGATCAGGGAACGGGCCAGGAGGAGAGAATCCCGCGCCGCGTGGCCCGTGACGCCCGCGTTTGCCGGCTCGTTCATGCCGGCCGCGGCGGTCTTCGTTCTCGCAGTCCTCCTCTCCGTCGTCGCCCTCGAGCCTCCGGTGGGCGTCGGCGGCGGGGGAATGCTCGCGACCCTGTCCGACGCCGAGCTGGACGAATTGCGCCAGTCGGGAAGGTATTCCGGCATCCTCGAGCCCGCGGAGACGAACGGGGGAGGGGAAACGTCGGTGGCGGATTTCCTCGCCGACCTGCTTTCGGAGCAGGGTGAGGAGGGCCTCTACGCTATTGCCGACCCCGAAGAGGTCCTCCATGACGTGGACGAAGCGCAATTCACCGAAATCGTCAGTATGATGGAAGTCAAATAATATTTCTGAAAGGTGGCACCGTGAAGAAGATCATCGTCCTCTGCGTACTGTTTCTCGCGGCCTGGTTCGTCCAGGACGCCGCGGCCCAGCCCCGCGAACACCGGCAAAGAAAAGACCGGATCGACAGGGTGGAACGGCTGAAGCAGATGCGTCTCATCGAGGAGCTGCGGCTCGGCGAGGAGGAGGCGGTACGGTTCATGGCGAAGCGCAAAGAGCATGAGGACAGGATGAAGGCCCTCGCGGAGGAGAGGAACGCCATCCTCGACAACCTGGCGGCGAAACTCGAAGACAAACCCGACGAGGCCGCCGTCGAGAAGGAACTCGCCCGGGTGATCGAACAGGACCGGAAAATGTTCGAAGAGCGGAAGCTGTACCAGGATGAAATGAAAAAAATTCTCCCGGCGGACAAGTTCGCCAGGTTGCTCATCTTCGAGCGCGATTTCCAGGCTCAGGTCAGGAACGCCATGGGTCAGAGCATGAAAAAAAGGCCGTCCAAGTACGACGAATGACCGTCGACCGGGGAGCTTTTATCCCCTCCCGCCCGGCGCATCCGCGTGCGCCGGGCGTTGTATTTGTGGGATTGGGATTCGAATGGTATATTTTTAACCATGAGGCAGGTCTATCTCGATCATTGCGCCACCACGCCGGTCTCGGCGTCCGTGGCCGGCGCGATGCAAAAATATTTTACCTCGGCCTTCGGCAACGCGTCGTCCGTCCACCGCTTCGGGCAGGAGGCGCGGGCCGCTCTCGACGGGAGCAGGGCCGGGATCGCGGCCCTCCTGTCGGCCAGGCCGGGTGAGGTCGTCTTCGTTTCGGGGGGGACGGAATCGGATAACCACGCCATCAAGGGGGCGGCGGCCGTGGCGCTGAACTCGGGCCGCGCCGGGATCATCACGACGGCGGCCGAGCATCACGCGGTTCTCGATACCTGCGCCTGGCTCGCGATGCGCGGGTGCGACGTGACATACCTCCCCGTCGACGGGTACGGCATGACGTCGCCCGACGACGTGCGCCGGGCGATCACGGCGAAGACGGGGCTGATTACCATCATGCACGCCAACAACGAGATCGGCACCATCAACCCCGTCGGCGAGATCGCCGTCGTCGCCCGCGAAGCGGGCATTCCATTTCATACGGACGCCGTGCAGTCGTTCGGCAAGATCCCGCTTCCTTCCGGGGAGGACATGCCGGATCTGCTCACCATCTCCGCCCACAAGATCTACGGCCCGAAGGGGATCGGGGCTCTCCGCATCCGCAGGGGGATGAAGCTCGACAAGTTCATGCACGGAGGGGGACAGGAGCGGGGCGCCCGCGCGGGGACGGAGAATGTTCCACTGGCCGTCGGGTTCGCGCTCGCCGCCGAGCAGATAGTCGCATCGATGGCAGCCGAAGCTGAGCGCCTGCGCGACCTGAAGGAACGTCTGAAAAACCGTCTCGAGGCGGGAATTCCCGGGATCATCGTGAACGGGCATCCGGAACATGTCCTCCCCGGGATATTGAACGTCTCCATCCCGGACACCGTCGCGGAGATCGACGCGGAGGCATTGCTCTTTAATCTCGACCTGGCGGGAATAGCGGCCTCGAGCGGATCGGCCTGCACCTCCGGCAGCATCGAACCCTCCCACGTGCTCCTCGCGATCGGGAGGAACCGGGCGACCGCCTCGGCGTCGCTCAGGCTGTCGCTTGGCGCCGGTACCACGGCGGAAGACGTGGACTATGCGTCGGAGGAGATCGTCAGCATCGCCGGCCGGCTCGCCGGATCCGGTGGATCCGGAAAACCCTCGGGATGAGATCTTAGTCCCCCCCCCGCGTCCCCGCATCATCCCCCCGGCGTTTCCACTCCCGCAATACGATTCCGTACCTGAGGCCGCGCGTGCTCACGCGGATCTCCCGGACCCCGAAATGGTCCACGATGGTCGAAAGGATCAGCGCCCCGGCCGCGAGGATGTCCTCACGTCCCGCCGTCATGGTGGAGAGGGCGCGGATCGCTCCGGCGTTCATTGAAAAAAGCCGCGAGGCCATTGCGCGGACCGCCCCGGCGGGGATCCGGCATCCGTCGATTTTCGCTGGATTAAATTCCGGAAGGCCGAGGTGGAGCCCGGCGAGCGTGGTCGCCGTTCCCGCGACCGCAATAAGTGTACAATCCCCGAAACCGGGATTGACGATCCGAGCCAACTCTTCGACGATCCAGGCCCTCGCCGTCGCGATCTCCCCGGCGAGCGGGTGGGAGTGCCTGAAGAATCGTTCGGTGAGCCGGACGCTCCCGATTTCCATGCTGACCCTCGTGAGCGTCCGGTCGCCGTCGGTCGCCCCGCGCCGCGCGTAGCAGAGCTCGGTGCTTCCCCCTCCGATGTCGAGCACGGCGGGATCCGCCCAGTCGCCTTCCCTCCCGCTCAGCACCCCCCGAAAGGTCAGGTCGGCTTCGGTCGCCCCGTCGATGACCTCAATATCCATGCCGGCGGCGCCACGGATGTATCCAAGGAGATCTTCCCTGTTCGACGCGTCCCGGACGGCGCTCGTGGCGCAAGCCGTGATCCGCGTGACTCCGTGCGAAAGGGCGATCGCGCGGTACCGGTTCAGCGCGAGCCCCAGCGCTTCGAAACCGGCGGCGCTGATTTTTCCCGATCGGTCCACGTCCCTGCCGAGACGGGGTATCTCCTGCTCCTCGGCGAGAGCGGTCACGCGGCCCCCGGCGCCGATTTCCGCGACGAGCAGGAGGACGGTGTTCGTCCCGATGTCGATACCGGCCAGTCTCACCGGGCGCAGATCGCCAGCCACTCGTTCTCCCTGACCGTCTCGACGATCCGGAATCCCGCCCGGTCCAGCGCTGAGCCGATCTGTCCCTCGTCCTCCGCGAGCAGTCCCGAAACCAGGAGCAACCCTTCCCCGTGCAGGAGTTCCCTGAATCGTCCCAGCAGCGCTCGTAATTCATTGAGCGAGAGGTTGGCGCAGATCATCCCCGGTTTTGAGGGCAGGTTCTCCGGGATGCTCCCGTGGAAAATACCGACAAGATGCCCGGCCCCGTTGAGCCGGACGTTCTCCAGGGCGTTCGCCACGGCCCATTCGTCGATGTCGGTCCCCACGGCGGAGCCGGCCCCGAGCTTCACGGCCGCGATCGCGAGGACGCCGGTGCCGGTCCCGACGTCGAGGACGAACATCCCCTCGCGCGTATATTTTTCGATCAGGAGGAGCATCAACCGTGTCGTTTCGTGGTACCCTGTCCCGAACGACATCTTCGGGTCGATCGTCAGGACGATCCTCCCGGCGTCGTTGCGGTACTCGCACCACGACGGGGAGATGGCGATCTTTTTCCCCACCTCGATCGGCCGGATCGTGCGCTCCCATTCGGCGTTCCAGTTCCGGTCGGCGACCTCGGCGAAAGTGATTTCCGCGTTGACGGAGATCCGGCGGAGCGTGTCATGCAGCGCCTCCTTCAGACGCGCCGATTCCTCCGGCGCGGAAGGCATCTCGGCGTATCCGATCAGGTGCGTGTCCGTTTCCTGGAAGCCGATGCAGCCGAGTTCGATGAGGGAAGGCAGGAGCGCCTCCGCCTGGGCTTTACTCCCGGAGACGGAAATCTGGAGGAATGTTTTCACAGGGGGGAAGCCCGTCGCGTCAGGGGACCGGATATTCGTAGACCACCGTGAGCAGGACCGTCCCCACGGCCTCGAGGCTCTCCGGGCTGCACTTGTCGGTGCTGTCCTGGAGGGTGTGCCAGTACCTGTTGGTCTGGTCGGGGTAATCGAAGTCGATGAGATCGATCGTCGGGATCCCGGCGGCGTTCAGGGGAAGGTGATCGTCCGTGATCCTGCCCTGCGTCGCGTCGACGAACTGGCTGAACCCGAGCCGGTTTGCCGTGCTCCAGACGAGATCAACAATGTCCGGGGCGAAATCAAGGGAGTGCCGTTCCCTGGGGATCTCGAGCCGTGCGTCGCCGATCATGTCGAGCAGTATGCCGAACGCGGGACGGTACCCGGGGGGGAGGTGCGTGGCGAAGTACCGCGCGCCGTGGAGGAAACCCCCGGGGTCATTATGCTTTCCGTAATCCTCCCCGTCAGTGAAAAGAATGTCCACGCCGACGGCCGGGGGCGTGGATTTCAGGTGCCTGGCGACCTCCAGAAGCACGGCGACGCCGCTCGCGCCGTCGTTCGCCCCGGGGACGGGACGGGAATGAAGACTGCTGTCCGCCTCCTCGTCGGCCCAGGGGCGTGAGTCCCAATGCGCCAGGAGGAGGATCCGCGTGGTGGACTTGAG
>DATDQD010000147.1:0-14581 GCA_035292425.1 Bacteroidota bacterium | reverse complement strand
GGTGTTCCTCGGGTCCTCGATGTTGTTCGCAAGGTGGTGCAGGATCCGTCCCGCCTCGCACATCCCGGACGCGGCGATGATCAGGCAGGGCCCGGTCATCTCGTTCAATTTCTTCGACTCCCCGACGTCGCGTATGTAGTGAAGCCTGGCGAACCCGAAGGGGTCGTGGTTCTGCATGATGTGCGCGGAGACCTCCTCGTCGAACGTCTCGGGGTGATTCCTGAAGATCTCCGTGGCGTTCACCGCGAGAGGGCTGTCGACGTAGACCGGCAGGTCGGGGAGCTTTCCCTGGTCCCGCAGTTTGTGGAGCGTGAAAATGATATTCTGGGTCCTCCCGACGCTGAAGGCGGGCATGATGATCTTCCCCCCCCGTTCGATCGTCCGGGCGATATCGGCCCTGATGCGCTCCTCCCTGTCCTCCGGCGTCTCGTGCTTCTTCCCCCCGTATGTGCTCTCGCTGATCAGCAGATCCACGTTCCCCATGAATTCCGGGTCCCGGACGATCGGGAGATTGTCCGGCCCGAGGTCGCCGGTGAACCCGAGCGCCGTTTTCTTCCCGCCGTCGGCGATCGTCAGCACGACCGTGGCCGATCCAATGATGTGCCCGGCGTCCGAGAAGGTCACCGTGATGCCCGGGAGGATCTCCGTCGGTTTGTGGTACGGGATGGGTTTGAACGCCTCGGCGGCCTCGGCCGCGTCGCCCGGCGTGTAGAGCGGCTCCACGGGAGGTTCGCCCGTGCGACGGTTTTTCTTATTGAGGTATTCGGCGTCCCGCACCTGGATGTGCGCGCTGTCGGCGAGCATTACCCCGGCGAGGTCTTTCGTCGCCGGGGTGCAGAAAACCGGGCCGCTGAAGCCCTGTTTCACGATCCCGGGGATGTTGCCGCTGTGGTCGATGTGGGCGTGCGAGAGCACGATGGCGTCGATCGACCGCGGGTCGAAGGGGAAACCCCGGTTGCGTCGGTTGGCCTCGTCGCGGTGGCCCTGGTAGAGCCCGCAATCGAGGAGAATGGTTTTACCGTTCGCGCGGACCACATGCATCGAGCCGGTGACTGTGCGGGCGGCGCCCTGGAATTCGATCTGCATCATCTGTACGTCGCGAGGATCATCCCCGACGACGGACGGATTTCGACCGATGCCGCGGCGCGGGGCTCTATTCCCGGGGGATGGACCGCCGATGCGTCGGCGAGAACGGTCCAGTGTCCGGTCGGGGGTTGCCAGGCCGACGTCCGGTCCGGGGACGCGTTGAGCAGGACAATATAACGATTGAACCCTCCCCGCGCCCGCGCGCCGGATCCCTTCTCCGTTTCCGGCAGCGGACCGATCTGACAGACGGCGAATAACCCGCCACCCTCCGGAAATTCCACCGAACCCGGTTTCCGCGGAGCGCAAAGAAGGGGGTGATGTTTCCGGAGGCCGACCAGGCCGCGGTAATAGTCGAACAGTTCGCGGTTGAGATCGCGGACCGCGTAATCGAGATGGTTCGTTTCGTTGTCTTTGTTGTAGCTGTTGTGGTCGGGTTTCCCGACGTCCGGATCGGGGGCCTCGGTTCCGGCGATCACCTTGCTCCGGGCGAATTCCTGTCCCTGGTGGATCATCACCGGCCCGGGAGAGGTCAGCAGGACCATCGCGCCGAACTTATTGAGCGCGAGCCGGAGGGGGGACAGGCGCCGGATGTCCCCGCCCGTCGCCGTACCGGCCCCGCGCACCGGCGATCCCCGGAATACCCCCGCTTCAATGGCGGCGAACCGTTCCTCAGGGGCGACTTCTCCCGTCGCGAGACGGATGAAATCGCCGAGCGTATACCCGTCGTGGGACTCGACGTAATTCAGCGCGGGCCTGCCGCCGGGGAAGGGGTCTTCGTCTGATTTCAAGGACCCCGTCAGAAGGCCGGCCGGATCGCCCCCGGCGCCGGCTGACCCGAAGATGAATCCGCGCCCGTGTTGAGGGTCCCGGCCCTTGATGGCGTCCCTGTAGCGGTCGTTCCACGACCACCATCCGAGATCCGCGAACCATCCGGGATGGCGCCTCCCGCCGCCCCACGGTTCCGCGATCAGGACGGCATCCGGTTTGATCTTCCTCGCCGTGCGGGTGATCTGCCGGCATGTTTCCTCGTCGATCATGCCTGCCAGGTCGAACCGGAACCCGTCGACGCGGTACTCTTCGAGCCAGCACCTCACGCTGTCGAGGATGACCCTCCTCGCCATCGGCCGCTCTGTGTGAAAATCGTTCCCGCAGCCGGAGGCCTCCAGGAAGTTGCCCCCGGCGTCGCAGCGGTAGTAATACCGCTTGTCGATATACTTGAACGGGTTGAAATCGTAGTGCGACGTGTGGTTGTAGACGACGTCGAGGATGACGGCGATCCCCTCCCGGTGGAGCGCCTTCACCATCTCCTTGAGTTCCTTCACCGCCCGCCCGTCCGCGCCGTTCACTGCGCCCGGTTCCATCGTACCGTCGGTGCCGTAGTAGCTTTCCGGCGCGAAGAAAAAGCTCGTCATGTAGCCCCAGTGGTTGCGGGCGTAGGGGTTCCATTCGTTCACCCTGCCGCTGTCGCTGAGCGCGGAGCGGTCGCGGTAGGGGAGTTCGATCGTCCCGAACTTCATCACGGGCATCAGTTCCACCGCGTTGACCCCCAGGGAGAGGAGATGGTCGAGGCCTCCGGCAATGCCCTTCTCCGAGAGCCCGGCGTACGTGCCCGGCCTGCGCGCCCGCGCCGAGGGGTGGGCCGTCATGTCGCGGACGTGGCATTCATAAATTACGAGCTCCCGCGCGTCACGCGGCAGCGGGCTCCGGTCGTTCCCCCAATGGAAGGATGTGTCGAGGATGAGCGACTTCGCGGGGAGCCGCCAGTGGTTCACGGTGGTCACCGCCTTCGAGTAGGGGTCCGCCACGAGCACCGAGGGGTCGGACATACCGCCGGGTTCGCGGGGACCGTCGATCCTGTAACCGTACCACCGGCCGGTGAAATTTCCCTCCGCCGCGTGTTCCCAGGCGCCGCCGGCTCCCGGGGTCATCGGGACCTCTTCGCCGCGTTCGGCCTCGAACCGATCGAAGAGGACGAGCGTCACCGACGCGGCGCGTGGGGCGAAAAGACGGAACGTCGTTTTCCGGCCGCGCACCGTGCACCCGAGTTCCGCGTCGGTCCGCAGATCGTCGGGAAAGCGGGGGGGACCCCCCCCTGAAACGCCGCGAGGATTGCCGCCGGCCGTCATAGGAACGACGCGACGCCGATCGTGAGGAAGAACCGCGAGGGGTCCCGGAAACGGTATGTCAGGTCGAGCCTCACGAGGTCGAGGATCCGGCTGATCCCGACGCCCGCCTCGGCGTGCCATCCGCCAGGGGCGAGGATGCCGCCGTTCCACGCCCTCGCGATTGCGCCGTGCACCACCAGTTCCACGCCGTTCCTGTACAGGAACGGGATGTCGAGCGCCAGGAAAGGCAGGCTGCGGAAGTTCTGTTCGACGGCGATCGAGACGACCGCGTCGCCGGAATACTCCTTCACCAGTCCGCCCCTCAGCGCGCCGAACGGGGCGAAAACCGTCAGCCGCGTGTCGGCGGTGAATGACTGCTGCGGCGGGAGATCGCCGAACCCCTTCCCCGCGAACACCCTGAACCGCAACGAGGCCGGAAAGAGAAGGTCGTTCCCGAGCACGGGGAACGTGTACGTGAGCAGCGTCGAGACCCTCGTGTAATCGAAGTCGCTCGAAAGGAACGACGGCGAGGAATATTCGGCCGAGACCTCGAGATTGTTGTTCGTGACGATGTCCAGGGCTTCCCGTTTCAGCCCGATGCCAACCGTCAGTGAGACCGACCTGCGCATCCCACCGGCGATCGCGGGATTGGGCCTGAAGGGCCTGTCGCCCGAACTGAAGCTGAAGTTGGTGGCGACAGGCATCGACGATTCGTCCTGGCTCACGATCGTGATCCTCGACCGGAATCTCCTGCCCGGCGTGTATTCGGCCCACCCCGACAGCCCTTCGACCCTGTAATAATCGGGATAGTCGGTCTTGTCGAAGAGCGCCGTGAGAGAATTGATTTCCGTCCCGTAATAACCTCCGTCCGGGATACGATCGGCACGGCGGTACGCTTCGCCCCCGACCGTAAGGGGCCACTTCACGACCGGCCGTACCGAAACCGAAACCCCGTACTGCACGCGCCTGTCCGAAAACCCGTATCCGGCCCCGATCCCGAGCACCGTCTGCGGGATGTGCGATTTGAATTCCTCGCTGACCCCCAGGCAGAATCCCTCGACCCGAGTGAACCGGGCGTCAATGATCCCGAGGAGCGTTCCGGCGCCTTTCGAATCATCGTCCATGAGGGCCCCGAGGACGCCCCCCGGTTTGAACTGCCTGTCGAGCGTCTGCGTCGAGTCGAGCGTGCTGTACGCCGTGGTTTCCTCGGACGTCAGCGGCACCACCTGGTTCGAATGCCAGTAGGTCGAGTCGTACGCGGCCGTGGACGAATCGACGGTGACCCTCCCCCGGGAGATGACGCTGTCCGGCACCGGGCCGTTCAGCTCGTAATTATAAATGGAGGAAATCTGCCTGAACCCGACCCGCGGGATGCCGAAACCCATGATGCTCACCGTGAAGCCGCCGTCGATCCTGATGTCGGCCGGCATCCAGAAAAGCGAGTCGTAGAGGGCGAACTGCTGCCGGTACCGCAGTTCGATCTCCTTCACGAACGGCATGGTGAATGTCTCGTTCGGCTCGAGGTCCACCCCCACCACGGCAAAACTCCGGTCGGCGATGGTGATCGTGCCGGCGAAGAGTGGCCTGAGTTTCGTCTTTGGCGTCATTTCGATCTCGTACATTTCGATCCCGTTGGAGCGCCGCGTCCGGAGGAGCCGGTAACCGTAGTTCTCGAGCGCGTCGGGGGCTGTGGGGCCGGTGAATGTGAAGGCCCGCCGTTCGCTGTTCACGTTGACATGAAAAAGCGTGATCCTGTCGTCGTTGAAGTTGACGAGCCGCCGCACGGCCGCGAAATTCTCCTCCATCGGGACGTTGGCGGTCTGACGTTTCTGGACCACCCGCTCCCGTAACGTGTCGCCGCTCAGTACCCAGCCCGTGGTGAACGCCTCGGTGATGCTTGCGACCGAGGTGTCCTTGTCGATGACCTGACGCGTGTAGGCGTCGAACCGGTAGGTCTTCAGGCGGTCCATCCAGCGGCGCTTGTTTTCGATGGCCTTCCGGATGATTTCGAGCGCGGGGTCTTCGGCGAACACGACCACCCCGGGGTAGACGATCACCGCGGGGCGGAGCGCGACGTCGCGCATGAGGAAGGGGGTGTATCCCGGTGAACCGGGGATGGGCGCATACCCCACGGCGATGTCCGGCGCCGGCGTGCCGGCGTCAGAGACGACCTCGATCGTGTCGCGGTCGTATGCCAGGTGGATGAACATGACGGTCTGCTTTCCCGACCCGAGAGGCAGCCGGTACCTCCCGTCGGAGTTGCTGACCGTGCCCTTCGACGTCCCGAGGATCCTGACGTTGACGGCCGGAATCGGGGCGCCGGTGGACGCGTCGGTAATCCTTCCGACGAGCCTTCCCCCCCGGGCCCGGGCCTGGTCCTGTCCGCCGCCGGACTGCGCGCGCGCGCGGGCATGCCCGGAAGGGGAGGCCGCCTGGCACAGGAAGAGAAAAACGGACAGCGTGATAACGATCGGACGGTGTCGCGGAGCGATGGGTCGCCCCCCGGTCATTTCTTCCGGTAGAACGCGCCGATGATCAGGCTCCCGACGACACCGGTGACCATCGTCCCGATGAACCCGAAGAGCGCCTGCATCACCGGGGTCTGGGTTTGCGACGCCATCTCCAGCTCCGCGGCGATCTGCACTTCGGTCTTTCCGTCGGCCTTCAGGATCTCCGCCTGGACGACGCGCAATTCCGCGAAGTACTCCGGGAAGGCGACCATCGTGAACAGGAGCGACGAACCGATGACGATCAGCCCCGCCACGAGCGACATGAGGGTGCCCGCGGCAACCTGCCCGCCGTAGGTCCTTCCCTGCGCCGCGGTTTGTTTCAGGCCCCGGAGGATGACCACGAGCTGGATCAGGATCACGACGAAAAAGGCCGGCATCATGGCGGGGTTTTTATACCACCCCGTGAAACCCATGACGAATGTCCAGAACGCGCAGAGGATGCCGATCAAAAGGCCCCCGCCGACGATGGTGTTCATGACAATCTCCATTTAATGAATGCCGATGTTCATAGTAGAAGGAATAATTCAAAAATGCAACATGGGTTCGCGCGGATGTCGTCGCTACGTCAGCCAGTTGAGGAAGGCCGTGATAATGATCGCATTCGTGAAGTCGATGAAGAAGGCTCCCACCAGCGGCACGACGAGGAATGCGCGCGGCGCCTCCCCGTATTTTATGACGAGGGCCTTCATGTTCGCGACCGCGTTTGCGGTCGTGCCGAGCACGAAGCCGATGAATCCGCCCGACATCACCGCCGATTCGTAGTCCCGTCCCATCAGCCAGAACGAAACGGTCGCGGCGAAGACGGTGACCGCGACCGCCTGGACCGCGAGGATGGCCGCGAGCGGCCCGGCCAGGTTCAATAATTCCCAGAGCCTGAGGTTCATGAGGGCGACCGTCAGGAAAATGTTCAGGCTCACCGTGCCGATGAAATCCATCGCCTGCTGGTCGATCCTGAACCAGCGGGTGACGTCGTCCAGGTTCCGGACCAGGGAAGCCACGAGCATCGCCCCGATGTAGGCCGGCAGCGTCCACCCGAGCGATTCGAAGTACCAGCTCACGACCGTGCCTGCGCCCATCGCCAGGGCGAGCAGGAGGAGGTTGCCGACGAATGTGGGGTCTTCGCGGTCGAGGTGGATCGATAATATTTCGTGGTCCGCGATGGCCGTGGGGTTTTCGCGGGGCGCGCTCACGGTCCGCGTCCCTCGGAAGTTGTGTTTTTTAATCAGCCACGTCCCGACCGGCCCGCCGATAATCCCCCCGCAGACGATGCCGAAGGTCGCGGCGGTGAGGGCCAGCGTGTCGGCGCCGACGACCCCGGCCTTCTCGAAGAGCGGCGCGAACGCCATCCCCGTCGCGGGGCCGCCAACGAGCGTCACCGATCCGGCGATGATCCCCACCAGCGGGCTCACGTCGAAGGTCCGCGCGATGCCCATGCCGATGAAGTTCTGGAGGAAACAGAAAACGGTGGAGATGACCAGGAACAGGACGACCTGCATGCCCCCCTTCTTCAGGAGGGGAATGCTCGCCATCATGCCGATCGTCGTGAAGAACGCGACGTTGAACAGCGGCTGGGTCGCGGTGTCGAACCGGAGATTGAAAAATCTGTCGCGCCCGGCCAGGACGAGAACCGCGAACAGCAGGCCCCCGACCACGGCCGACGGTATGTTCAACCTGTCGAGGATCGAAATGCGTCTCCTGAGGACGATGCCGCCGTAGTAGACCAGCGCGGCGACGGCGAGCGTCTGGATGAGGTTCAGATGGAGGACGGTGGCCGCGGTGTGAGTTTCGTTCATGGGATGTCGGATGTGTGAGGGTGTGTCGCGCCTGGTTCCGAAGCGTGATAATCTCCGGGCCGCGAGCGTTTCAACCGACGGCAGAGCCTTCCCTCACCTGGCGCGCCGGCTTCGCGGCGAGGACAGGATGGGCAGTATTCTCATCGAAAACTTCCTTATCGGATTTCGATCCGAGATGCCGGCCTGCCCGATCCTCCCCGCGTGAAAACATTCACCTACTCGTAGATCCGCCCGGCAGCGGAAAAGCCTTATCGCCAGCCGCCTCCGCCGCCACCCTTGTTTCCACCTCCGCCGCCGCCTCCGCCGCGGTATCCGCCACCGCCCCCGCCGCCACGGAATCCGCCGCCGCCGCCGCCGCGACCCTCGGTGCGGGGACGCGCCTCGTTGACGGTCAGCGCCCGGCCCTTCAGGTCGTTGCCGTTGAGGCCGGCGATCGCCGCCTCAGCCTCGGACTGCGTGGGCATTTCCACGAAGCCGAAGCCTCTCGGTTCGCCGCTGAACTTGTCTTTCATCAGCGATACAGTGGTGACGTTTCCATACGCCGAGAAGGCCTGCCGGATATCGTCTTCCGTGACGTTGCGTGAGATGTTGCCCACAAAAATGTTCATCGAGTGACTCCTTGAGTTGGGATGGATGTTGGACTAGGGTGCAGCTTTAATTATCGGATGCTGGGATGCGCGCTCCGGCGCAGTGGAGGGTTCGGCGTATCGTGTAGCCACGGATCGGTCGATGGTCTCTGACAAGAAATGTGTAGAAGTCCTGCATCAAACGCAACTGTTATTTGAAAAATTCCTGCCGATACGGGGAATTCAAACATTTTTTAGGGGAATGAAGGGTGGTCCGGGAGGGAATCCGGACTGGAAAACGGACATTTACTATATTATCCGATCATGATGGGCTTCGACGCGGAACGTCTGAGAAAAATCGGGGTGGCCGGTTTCCTGTTCTTTCTCCTGAAAGGGCTGGTCTGGCTCCTGCTCTTTTTACTCGCGTGGAGCGAACTGTGACCCGGTGCGGCCGGTCACAGGCCGGATGGCGGCGTTCTACCGGGGCCGGATAAACGTCCCGACCCTCAGCTCCGCGTAGGCCTGCCGCAGCTCCTCCTGCGAATTCATCACGATCGGTCCCTGCCAGGCCACCGGTTCCCCGAGAGGCCGCCCGGACACCATCAGGAACCTGATCCCCTCATCTCCCGCCAGGACGCTCACTTCGTCGCCGTTGTCGAACAGCACAAGAGAACGGTTCTCAACCATTCCAGTCTGTGATTCGCCGTGCGGCCCGACATGGTCTGTTTTTACGGGCCGGGGCGCCGAGGCGTCGCGGAACGTGCCGGAACCCTCGAACACGTAGGCGAACGCGTGGCGGTCCGTCTCGACCGGCAATATTTTTCGCTTACCCGGGGGTACCCATACATCAAGGTAGCGGGGATCTGCCGCGATCCCGTCCACCGGACCCTTTTTCCCCCAGAACTCGCCGCACACCACCCGTACCGCCGTACCGTCGTCGTCCGTGACGGTGGAGATCTCCGTCGAGGGAACGTCCTGGTACCGGGGAGCCGTCATCTTGAGCGAGGCAGGGAGGTTCGCCCAGAGCTGGAAGCCGTGCATCCTTCCCCGGGGGTCGCCCTTCGGCATCTCCTGGTGGAGGATGCCGCTCCCGGCGGTCATCCACTGCACGTCGCCGGAGCCGAGCGTGCCGCGGTTCCCGAGGCTGTCGCCGTGGTCGACGGTGCCCGCCAGGACGTAGGTGATGGTCTCGATGCCGCGGTGCGGGTGCCACGGGAACCCGGCGCGATAATCGTCGGGGTTCTCGTTCCGGAAATCGTCCAACAGGAGGAACGGGTCGTATTCGTCCGTCTCGCCGAAGCCGAACGCACGGCGCAGGCGGACTCCCGCTCCCTCGAGCGTTGGACGGGATTGGATTATTCGCTTTACCGGTCTGATGGACATGTGACCTCCTGATATTATTTCATTAACCCGATCTGTTTCATGTACGTCTGGTTGTCCCAGAACAGGTGTTCCTCCCTCATGACCCCGTTCTCCCACACGCCGATCGTCGCCATCGGCATTTTGAAGGATTTGCCGGTAGGCGGGATGGACATACCATTCCCGATCGGCATCGGCTTGGTGAAGGTGCCTTCGAAGACTCCCGTGACGGCGGTGTAATTTCCCGAGCCGATGCGGATGGGATGTTCCTTGATCCTCGTGTCGGGCGCATAAACGAACATCGCCCTCAGGTCTTCGATGTGTACGTCAATCCCCACCGTCGTGTGCCCGTCGGGCCAGTGGACTTTTATATCCTGCGAGTGGCTTTCGTGGAGCCTAGTCCATTCCTGGTTGCTGAATACCGCGTAATCGAGCGTGTCGAACTCGGCGAGATTTGCCCCGATCGCGGCGCGTTCATCGGCGAGCTTCCGCAATTCTGCCTTCATCGCCTGGACTTCGGGACTGTCGCCCGTGCTACAACCCGCGAAAAAGCCGATCATCAGGCCGAGGGCTGGAATAAGTGTGCGTTTCATGATATGCATCCTCCCCGTTATGGATGTGATGAATGTTGATGAAATGTATGAATATTCCGGAACCGATGGATACAACCCGCCCGATCCGGGATTTGCAGCTTGTCCTGAAATCCGGTGTACCTAGGCGGCTTTTACCGCGTCCAGGGCCATGTTGAACTCGGCCAGTATTTCGATTTTCACTTCATTGCTCACGACCACCCCGCCGGTTTCCGTCACCGCGCTCCACTGGAGGCCGAAGTCGAACCGGTTGAGCTTTCCGCGGACCTCGAAACCCGCGACACGCGTTCCGCCAAACCCGGCGACTGTGCCGTTGTAGATGACGTCGAGGGTGACCGGCCTGGTGACGCCGCGCATCGTCAGGTTCCCCGTCACCCGCAACTCGTGGTCGGAGAGCTTCACCGCCGAGGCCGAGACGAAGGACATTTTCGGATATTTCGCGGCATCGAAGAAATCGGGGGATTTCAGGTGGCCGTCGCGCTGTTCGTTTTTTGTGTTGATGCTGTCGATGTCCGCCTCGAACGTGATGCAGGCGTCGGTGAAGTCGTTGTTGCCGGATTCGATCAGGGCATCGAACCTGCTGAAATGCCCCGTGACCGTCGAAACGACGAGGTGCTTTACCTTGAAATTCACTTCTGAATGGGCCGTATCGATCTTCCACTGTGTCATTGGGCTGCTCCTTCCGTTATTGGTCTGTGTGAGTTGTTCGTTCGTTACACCATCAATATACCATGAGGAGGGACCGGCGCGCATTCACGCAGGGTAAGAAATGAAATGAACGTATGGTAACGGGCATCCGGCACCACGGGGGCGCGGATGGAGTTGTCGATGAAGCCGGACCGTCGTCCGGCCTACGGCTTTTTGGAGAGTTCCTTCCGGATGCGGCTGAGAGACTGCGGGGTGATCCCGAGGTACGATGCGATCTGGTGCTGGGGTATCTGTTCGACGAGGGCGGGGTAGGTCTTCAGGAAGGCGATGTACCGTTCCTCGGCGGAATCCTTCAACAGCGAGTCAATCCGGCGGTTCGAGGCGATGTAGCTCGCCTCCTGCAGGAGCCGGAAGAACCGGTCGGCCTTCGGGGCGATGTCGAGCAGCCGGTCCCTGGCGGATTTCTCGAGGAGGAGAACGTCGGAGTCCTCGAGCGCATCGATCGAGTGGACGGCCTTCCCTCCCGAGATGAAGTTCTGCAGGTCGGAGATCCACCAGTCCCTGATGGCGAATTGATTGACGTGCTCCTCTCCCCTCGCGTCCACTGTGTACGATCGCAGGCACCCGCTGTTGACGAAGGCGAGCAGCCTGCACAGCTCCCCTTCCTGGAGAAGGAACTGCCGCTTGCGGATCTTCTTCGGAACGAAGAATTTTTCCCAGACGCCCCACTCTATTTTGCTGAGCGGCACCCGTTTATTGACGTTGGCGTAGAGGAGATCGTACACGGCGGCCCCTGTCCGATCAGTTCGCCACGACCGGGGATTTCCGAAGGTAGGTATCGTCTGCGAGTTGCATCAGCATGAAGTCCGCGACGCTGGCGCGTGAAATACATACCGTCCAGAGCCAGTTCCCGATACTCGCCCCATGCCGGTAGGTGCCGCGCTTCCGTCCATTCGTCAGCCGGCCTGGCCGGACGATGATCCAGTCGAGCGTACTCTTCCTGATGCACTCCTCCTGGAGTTCCTTGTCCCTGAAGTAGAACCAGATGATGACCGGTATGACGAACAGCGTGTAGTACAGCCCCATCCTTCCCCTGGTGTCCCCGATGCCGAGCGCCGTTTCGCAGACGAACCGCTTCACACCGTGACGCTCCATCGCGGCGATGATGTTCCTCGTCCCCTCCGAGAGTATGGTCGTTTTGACGAACCAGCGCTTGTGGCCGAGCGCAGAGAGGACGGCATCATGCCCGGGCATGGCCTTCCCGAGGGAGACGGGCTCCAGGACGTTGCCCTTGACGACTGTCAGCCTCTCGTGCTTCGTGGTGACTTTTTCGGGCCTGCGGACGAGGGCTGTGACGCGGTGGCCCCGTTCCAGGGCCTGTTCCAGAATGGCCCGGCCCGTGCCGCCGGTGGCGCCGATGAGAAGGATGTTCATAATTTTCCAGGATGCGGGTGTTGTCAGTCCGGCCGGCTGCGATAGACGATCTTCCCGCCGAGGATCGTCATCGCGACCTGTACGTTTTCGATGGCCGCGGGATCGATGGCGAGGATGTCATCCTCCAGGACCGTAAAATCGGCCATCTTGCCCGTTGTGATGCTCCCCTTTTCGTTTTCCTCGAAGGCGGCGTACGCGGCGTCGATCGTGTAGCCCCTGATCGCCTCGGCCACGCTGATTTTCTGTTCGGGGTGCCACCCGGAAGGATTGGCGCCGTCAGTCGTCCGCCGGGTGACGGCCGCGTAAATTCCCAGGACCGGACTGATCGGCGCGACCGTCCAGTCGCTCCCGAAACAGATCCTGACGCCGTTATCGAGGAATGTCCGGAACGCGTACGTCGTCTTGCACCGCTCCTCGCCGATCCGGCCGGCCGCCCACCTGCCGTCGTCGATGGCGTGATACGGCTGGACGCAGGCGATCACGTTCAGGGCCCTGAACCTGGAAAAATCCTCCGGCGAAATATGCTGGGCGTGCTCGATCCGGAACCGCCGGTCCCACGGGGGGTTCTTCCCGGCGATCCGCGCAAAAATCCCGAGAATGAGACTGTTCGCGCTGTCGCCGATGGCGTGGATCGACAGCTGGAGGCGCGCGCTGTCGGCCGAGGTCATCCACCGTTCGAGGCGCCTGTCCGCGAGCGCATCCCCCGGCAAACCGTAGGTATCCTCGTTCAGGTATTTTTCGAAGAAGAGCGCGGTCGATGAGCCGAGCGATCCGTCAGCGAATCCCTTGAGCGAACCCAGCCTGATCATCTCCGATCCGGAGCCGGCATGCACTCCGGCATCGGCGAGGGATTTCCAGTCGCTGATGTAGGTCCGGCAGTACATCCTGGCGGTGAGTTCACCCAGACGATTCAGCTCCTCGTACGTCCCGATGTCTCCCGCGCCGTATGCATAAGCCATGTCCTGAACGGATGTGATGCCATGCCGGTTTGCCTCCGCGAGTGCGGCCCGCGCGGCGCGGAGGAGTTCCCCTTCGGCCGGGTCCGGGATGAGGGGCCAGATGGGATCCATCGCCGCGTCCTTCAGGATGCCCGTCGGCTCTCCGGTGGCGGGATCCCTCACGATCGTTCCACCGACGGGATCGGGGGTGTCTTTCGTGATGCCGGCGAGTTTGAGAGCGGCGCTGTTCGCCAATCCCATGTGACCGTCATACCGGCTGACGAAGACCGGCGTTTCCGCCGTGACCGGATCGATCAGATCCCTGGCGGGGAGGCGACTGCTCCTCCAGAGGTCATGGTCCCAGTCTCCCCCGGTGATCCATTTCCCCGGGTACTCCCGGGCCCGGGCGGCGATGATCCGGGCGAATTCCGCCTCGTCCTTCGCGTGGCGGAGGTTGACCTGGCTCATCTGGAATCCGCCGGAGATGAAATGGGTGTGGTTGTCGATGAAACCGGGGACCATCAGGCGGCCGCGCAGGTCGACGACCGCCGTTTTCCCACCGATGAATGCCCGGATCTCATCGGTCGAACCGACCGCGAGGATTCTTCCGCCGGACACAGCCACCGCGCCCGCTTCCGGCCGGGCGCTGTCCACCGTCCAGATTCTGCCGTTGATGTACGCCGCGTCGGCGGACTGCGGGGACGGTGTCGCGAATGCCGGGAATACCCGGAATACCGAGAAGAGGAGAAGAATCGGGACCTTTGATGTCAGTATCATCGCGACGTCATCCAGTCGTTTGATACTATTTCACCAGCATCATTTTCTTCGCGTCGGAGAACGAACCCGCCTGCAGTTTGTACAGGTACACCCCGCTCGGCAGTTCGGAGAGGTCCGCTTCCACCGAATACCGGCCGGGGACGTAATCCCTGTCGACGAGCGTCTTCACCTGCTGGCCAAGGGCGTTATACACCGTCAGCCGGACCCTCGTTCCGACCGGAACGTCGAAGGAGATCCGGGTCGTCGGATTGAAGGGGTTCGGGTAGTTCTGCGCGAGAGCGAATTCGGATGGCGCTTCGTGCGTCGCGGTGGTCCTGACGGAAATCGCATGCGCGTCCGACCCGGAGATGACGATCTTCCCGTCGGCCCCGAGAATATGCGCCGCCGCGACCTTCCCGCCGATGTATTCGATGAGGGAGTATTCGCCCGCGCCCGCGGCGCCCGGACTGAACGACACCGTCAGCGGCCAGGCAACGCCCTGCATTCGGACGGGCAATTCAGCTGCCCCGCCCGCGCCGATACGCCCCGCGATCCTGTCGCCGGGAAAGCGCATATCGAAAACGCCTTCCGGGGGGACCGGCGGCATCCCGTAGACCTGGAGATCCCTGTCGTCGGACGAGAGATAGAGTTTCTGCTTCGCGCCCGCGGCGTCGGTGATGTCGATTTCAGAGAAGCCGGCGAAGGTCAGGGGCGCGGCCTTCGGCGCGGCCACCGGACCGATCGTTATCGGGCCGGACGCGTTTGTCTTGACCCAGTAGCCCTTCCCGGGGGTGAG
>DATDQD010000146.1:0-7066 GCA_035292425.1 Bacteroidota bacterium | reverse complement strand
CACTGCGCGAGGTGCGGGAAGGGGAGAGTGTCATCGGCGCCCAGTTGAACCAGGGCTACGAGTCGGCGAGCGGTTTCTGGCAGGCATTCAGAAAGAACTTTGGAGAGCGCCCGGGCAAGTCGAATGGCGTCGGCGTCCTCGCGGCGAAATGGATCGACACGCCGCTCGGCGCGATGCTCGCGGTGGCGGGCGACGAAGGCCTTTGCCTCCTCGATTTCGTGGACCGCAAGGGGCTTGAGCGCGCCATCGGACGGCTCCGCAACCGAACGAAGAGTGTCATCACTCCCGGCGAGAACACTCATCTCGAAAAAATCACCGCCGAACTGGGGGAGTATTTCTCCGGAAAGCTGAACCGGTTTACCGTGCCGGTCCGTCCCGGCGGCTCTCCGTTCGACAAGTCCGTCTGGTCGAACCTCGGGAAAATTCCGTACGGCCGGACCTGGTCGTACGCCCAGCTCGCGCAAAAGGTCGGCGACCCGAAAGCCGTCCGCGCCGTGGCGCAGGCCAACGGCCGGAATTACCTCGCCATCATCATCCCCTGTCACCGCGTCATCCGCTCCGACGGCTCGCTCTCCGGCTACGGCGGGGGGGTGTGGAGGAAGAAGCGGCTGATCGAGATTGAAAAATCGGCTGGATCCCCAAGGATAATCTCTCCCCCTTGACCCTGAGCGCCTCGTTCGGGACAGCACGCCGGTTTAGTCCGTAACGCGCAACTATAACCCGCGTCGCCTCGTATAATTCATCGTCAATATTGAGCATGTTCATTATTCCCAATATCAGGATTCGCGACATGGTTCATTGTCACGAGATGTTGAGTAGAACTGGACGAGGGGCGGCGCTTGGAGTGCTCCTGTTGGTATTGGCGCAGGCCGCGGCGTCGGCAGGGATTGGTGCATCAACGGGTATCCGTGGTTCCTCGCCCTTCGCCCCCCCGCTCGAGAAGGTCGATACTCTCCGCCCGATCCGGGTGGACGCGCTTCCGACTATAGACGGGGAGTTCAGCGAACCGTTCTGGAAATCCGCGCCGAGCGTCAGCGGATTCACGACGTTCATCCCCGACTTCGATGTCGTCCCGAAGGAACAGACGGAGGTCGCTCTCGCCTATGACGCGGAGAACATCTACTTCGGGTTCCGCTGCTACGACGATATTGCACAGATCAAGGCCTCGGTCTCCGCACGGGACAAGATGATGCAGGACGATTTCATCTGCATCAACCTCGACGCGGCCAACGACCAGCAGGGACTGAACGGGTTTTACGTCAACCCTCTCGGCATCCAGGGGGACAGCAGGTTCGCGGCCAATAATGAAGACTTCAGCCCCGACTTCGTCTGGTACAGCGCCGGGAAAATCGATTCGCTCGGGTACACCGTGGAGGTGCAGATTCCCCTCAAGAGTCTCCGCTATGCCGACAGTGATCCTGTCATCATGGGCGTCGTCCTTGAACGCAAAATACGCCGCAGGGAAGAGCACAGCAGTTTTCCGCGGCTCGATCCCGCGAAGGGCATGGCATTTCTGACACAAATGTTCCCGGTGAGATACCCGGGCGTGGAGCATTACACGTTGTGGGAACTCCTGCCGGCGGTGACCGCGACCAGGCAGGACGTCCGCAACGGCGCGACGCTCGACCGCGACAAGCAGGAGGCGGAAGTGAGCCTCACCGGCAAGTATGGCATCACGTCGGACCTGATACTGGACGGGACGATCAACCCCGATTTCAGCCAGGTGGAATCGGACGCCGGGCAGGTGGACGTCAATCTCCGGTACAGTCTTTTCTATCCGGAGAAAAGGTCGTTCTTCCTGGAGGGGCAGGACAATTACACCATCGCCGCGACGGCCAACGTTTTCGATCCGCAGATCTTCTATTCACGGACGATCGCGGACCCGCTCCTCGGTACGAAACTTACGGGCAAAGTCGGGAACGGGAACACCATCGCGGCGCTCTACGCGATGGACAACGTGCTGGAGCCTGACCGGGGCGCGCTGGGCAGGTACGCGCACACGCCGGTCGTGCGGTTCAAGCGGGCGCTCTCCAACGACAGTTATCTCGGGTTTCTCTACGCCGGACGGGAACTCGAGCACAGCAACAACCGGGTCGTCGGGTTCGACGAGATGTACAGGGTGTCGGACGCGGCCACGATCTCCGGCAACGCGTTTCTCTCAAGCGCTACGGACGGTCCCGGCCTCGGCGCGCTCACCGGCCATACCTTAGGTCTGCGTTTCGCCAGGGGCACGCGCGACCTGGACTACAGCCTCAACATCCGGGAGGTCTCTGAAAACTTCCGCGCGGACATGGGGTACATCACGAGGACGGGCGTGCTCAATTTCATCGGGTACCTGAACCCGAGAATTTATCCCGAATCGGAGTTTTTCCAGAGGATCGGGTTTGAACTGGCGACCGGCCAGACGAAGGACCGCGCCAGCGGCCTGTGGGAAACGTCGAACGACCTCGCGGTGAACGTCTTCTTCTCGGGGAGCTGGCTCTTCCGCGTGCGCGGCGCCTATGCGACCGAGATCTTTGCGGCGCAGCGGTTCCAGACGAGCGGCCTCCACACGCAGGTCCGGGGACAGATTTCGAACAGGATTTTCCTGAACGTGGTCCACCGCCGGATCAGGTCAATCCTGTACGATACGCCCGAGCAGGGGCACGGCAACGTGATGGGGGCGTCGCTGACGCTCGACCCCTGGGAGAATTTCAGGACGGACGCGAGCCTCACCTATGAGGACTTCTACCCGGACGCCACGGGCGAAAAACTCTACGACTACCTCATCACGCGCGTCAAGCTCACCTACCAGGTCAACCAGTATCTTTTCTTCCGCACGATCGGGGAGTACAACGATTACCGGGAGTCGCTGAATACGGAGCTCCTGGCTTCATTCACGTATATCCCGGGGACCGTGTTCTACATCGGCTGGGGATCGATGTACAACAAGGTCCGGTGGGACGGCACGGACTACGTCGGGAGCGACAACTTCCTCGAGATGCGCAGGGGACTCTTTCTGAAGATGTCGTACCTCTGGAGATCGTAAATTCTTCAAGAAACGCTGTTTCTTTTGAATTGAATCCCTATATTTGTGGGTTCACAGTGGATTGCTCCGATCATAACAACCATCATCCCACACCGTCAAGGACACCTCGTGAAGGTTCTGAAGGTCGCCCTGCTGATTCTCCTCGTTCTATTTGTGGGGATACAATTCATCCGGCCGGAGGAGAACTCCGGAACAACCGATCCCTCAAGCGACATATCGGCGGCGGTCGCCGTGCCGGATGCCGTCGGCGGGATCCTCCGGGAGTCGTGTTACGACTGCCACAGCAACAGCACGCGGTACCCCTGGTATGCCGGGATACAGCCCGTGCGCTGGTGGCTTGAGGATCACATCGGGGAGGCGAAGGGCCAGCTGAATTTCTCAGAGTTCGCTACCGGAAGTCTCCGCAGGCAATACCACAAGCTCGAGGAGATCTCCGAGCAGGTCGGGGCCGGGGAGATGCCTCTGCCGTCGTATCTCATCTTGCACCGCGACGCCGAACTATCCGCCGATCAAAAAACTCTGCTCCTCCGCTGGGTCGAAGATTCCAGGTCCTCGATGAAGGCGCGCTACCCTGTCGACAGCCTGGAGCGCCGCGGGAACTGACCGCCGGAAAAACTGATCACCGAATCGGAACACTATCAGGATAACCGTCATGAAGAAACAGAATAAATACACGAGGCGTGAATTCTTCGGAACGGTCATCGGTACGGCCGCCGCCGCAGGAGTCGCCGGCGCCGTGGAGCCCCTCGTCGCCCTCTCAGCCGGTGAGGGATCCGGCGCTCAGGAGAAACAGGGAACGCAGGGGAAGGCCGGCATGCCCGCGCGCCCGCTCGGCAGAATGGGACACGACGTGAAAATCTTCAGCCTGGGCGGACAGGCCACGCTCGAAGAGGACGGCACGGAAAAGGAGTCGGTGGAGATCGTCAACAGAGCGATCGACCTCGGGGTGAACTACATCGACACCGCGGCGATGTACGGAGGAGGCGTAAGCCAGAAGTACATCGGGCAGGTCATGAAGACGAGGAGGAAGGAGGTCTTCCTCGCCACGAAAACGCACAGCCGGTCATATGACGGCTCGATGAGGCTGCTGGAAGAATCGCTGAAGAGCCTGCAAACCGATCACCTCGACCTCTGGCAACTGCACAACGTCCGGACGCAGGAGGACCTCGACGGGATTTTCGCCGCCGGCGGCGCCGTCAGGGCGCTCGAAAAGGCGAGGGACCAGAAGATGGTCAGGTTCCTCGGGATCACCGGGCACTACGATCCGTTCATTTTGAAAAAAGCGATCACGCAATACGCCTTCGACAATATCCTGATGGCCCTCAACGCCGCCGACAAACACAACCAGTCGTTCATCGATACCCTCCTCCCGACCGCCGTGGAAAAGAAGATGGGGATCGTGGGGATGAAGGTCCCGGCCCGCGGCCGGATGTTTCGCGAGGGAGGGATCTCCTCGATGGACCAGGCGATGCGCTATGTGCTGACCCTTCCGGTCAGCACGATCATCGTCGGCATCGACGATCTCAAACAGCTCGAGGAGAACGTCAGAATAGCGCGCGAATTCACACCGATGACCGCCGGCGAGATGAAAAAGACCGAGGAGCTGACGAAGCCGTACTACGCCGACGCGTCCTGGTTCAAGGTATCCTGGTAGGACGACGGACCGAAGGGGATAAAAAAATCCCCGGCAACGGGGGCTCGCTGCCGGGGAATCAATGAAACCGGTTCACGATTTCAGAGGATCGGCGGTCACTTCATGAGGATCATCTTCTGCGTCTGCGTGAACGTCCTGCCCGAGCCGGAGAGGCTCACCGCCTCGAGCTTGTAGATATACACACCGCTCGCACTCTTCCCCGCGTACCAGACCACGCTCCTGTAGCCGGCCTGCTCCACCCCGTCGGTCAGCACCCGCACGACCTGTCCCAGCATGTTATACACCGTGAGGGACACCCGGCTTTCCTCGGGGAGTTCGTATCGTATCGTCGTCGCAGGATTGAACGGATTCGGGTAGCACTGCATCAAAGCGTACGATTCGGGGACGCGGAATTCCTCCCCGCCGATGTCGGTCAGCACCGTCACATTGAACGCCGAGAGGGCGGCAGCCACCTCCGTGCCGGTCGTGGCGAAGACATCCCTGTATCCGGGCGCCGCGAGTGAATCCACCAGGATGTCCGCCTCGACCTGCGTCGGCGAGATCACACGGACAGCCAGCACGGCGATCCCCGAGCCGCTGAATGAGACTCCGGTGAGTGCGCTGTCGAAACTGGTGTTCGATCCGGTGATGCCGATCGTGAGCGAGTCGCCCTGGACGGCGGTCGCGGGTGAGATGCCGGCAATGAGCGCGATGTCCGAGGCCTCGCTCAGGACAAGGAACGGTCCGGGGACGCCTTCGTTGGCCGTCTCAACCCCGGTCGTTACCGTGACGTTGCGGAACCCAAGGTCGGCAAACCCGGAGATGGCGATAGTTGCCTGAAGTTTCGTGGGGGAGATCATGGTGACCCCGATCACGGTGATGCCGCTGCCGAGGTTCAGGACCGAACTGTCGGCGTAGTGGGTGTTGATCCCCGTGACGATGACGGAGAGCGAATCCCCGACCGGTGCCGACGTCGGCGTGATGCTGAGAACGGTGGGCGTGACCGGCGCGGCGGCAATCTGGACGGCTCCCAGTCCCACGGACGTATCGAGAATCCCTCCTCCGAAATCGGTCACCGCGATGATGTCCCTGAAATCCTGCGAGGCGCCCGGATCGACGGTCACGTCCGCCACCAACTTGTTCGGCGAGACGACCGTGACCTGGTTGACGGTGACCCCGGTGCCGGAGATCCGGAGCGTCGTGCCGGCGATGGCGTTTCCGCCGGTACTCCCGCCGACGGCGATCACCTCCCCGGGGAGGGAAGGAGCCACCTGCGGAACTGGAGAGCCTCCCTGGAAATTCACGTTCGAGCCCGTCACGCTCAGGAGCACATTGCCTCCCACCGGGATCTTCGACGGTTCCGCGAGGCCGATCGATTTCGATATCCCCCCCTGCACAATGTTGTAGGCGATGTTCCTGAACCGCGTCAGGTTCTCGGCCCCCCCGTCATTGACCTCCGGGACGTAGGCGAAGAATCCGCCGGTTTCGGCCGCCAGCCGCGAGAAGGCCTCGATGGAATTCGGCGGTTTGAATTCCCCGATGTCCTGGCCGGCGAGAAATTCGCCCGGATTGACGGTGATGTTCCCCCCGCCGACTGTCCGTATCCATCCGCCCTGGGTTCCCTCATAGAGGTAATACCCGCCGGGAATTACGTCGGGGAATGCATAATTCCCGGCCGAATCCGTCAGGGTGTAGACATACTCGGAACCCGAGAGATAGATGTACCATCCCGCGAGCCCGGGCTCGGTCGGCTCCCTTGTACCGTTGTCGTTCTTATCGTTGAAGACCGTGCCGCTCACCGAACCGAGGGGTGCGATATTGCCGAAATTCTGATTGATGACGGCGGTTCCGGGTGTATCGATGACAACCTCCCACGACCCGGACGACGGGAAAGTGCGCGTCCACCCCGGCCGGATCTCCTCGGTGACGGTGTACGTCCCCGGTGGAAGGCTGCTGAACGTGTACATCCCCCCCCCACCGCTCCCGGTCACCGCTGAATCGGTTTTGGAACCATTGAGATAAATTTTCCATCCCCCCAGGAGAATTTCACCGTTCATCAGACCGTCCGAATCCGCGTCGAAAAATTTAACTCCCGAAATCCCCGATCCGAGGAAGTTGCCGAAATCGAGGCTGTCGACGGTGGCGCCTGAATCGAGCGTGGAGGAGTGGTTCGGGGAGGCGGGATATGTCCGCTCCCATCCGAACTGAAGATTTTGGCCGATGGAATATAATCCGGCGGGAACGTCGGTGAAGGAGTAGGATCCGTTAGAGTCCGTGGTCGCCGTTCTGTACGCAGGGCCGCTGGCCCACACTCCCCAGCCCTGAATTCCCACGTCCCCCGGGTCGCGCACGCCGTCGCCGTCTGCGTCGTTGAAGACGGTGCCCGTGATCGTCCCGGTGGGAGG
>DATDQD010000145.1:0-6136 GCA_035292425.1 Bacteroidota bacterium | reverse complement strand
CAATTCTTCGTGTTCGACAAAGGGCGCAAGCTCCGCTATTCCGGGAAGCTTGACGACAACTGGAAGGTCCCGGCCGACGCGAAGGAGCATTTTCTCCGCGACGCCGTCGACGCGGTCCTCGCCGGCCGGTCCGTCAAGGTGCCCGAGACCCATTCGATAGGCTGCACCATCAAGTGGGCATGAGCAAGAAGATATATTTGACTCCGGACCCGGCCTGCCGCTAGGGTTTCAGCTTCAGCGTCACTTCCTTCCTGACGTATCCGCTCTTCCCCTTCCCATCGAAGACGATCCTCAGTTTGTCATTCCCGATCGTCGCGCCGTTGACGGATGCGATCTTCCCGCCGCGCACGAGATCCAGCTCGTAGGCGCGGCCGGCGAGACCCTCCACCGTCAGGCGCAGGACCTTCATGTCGGAGCGGTCTTCCCTCAGCGACACGATCTTGATCCCGGTGTTGACCCCGCCCGGTGCGACCGTCGGGTCGGGCGGGAGGATCGCCGGACCCGCGGTGTGACGAACGGCCAGGACGTCGCCGCCCCGCATTTCTTCGGTGACGACTGGATCTGCGGCGACGGAAAATCCCGGGAGGGGATTACCATTCAGCGTGGCGCCTTCGGCCCTGATTCCGGGTTCGATGCCCGGAGCGAAGGTCACCCGCACCGGCTCCGTCCCCGCCGATGTCACCGCCACGGAATACGACCCCTCCGAGCGTGTGACCGTGAAATCATAACGCCGCGAACCTATGGCAACATTCGCCAGCTCCACCTTCTCCCAGTTGGCCGGGAACCTGGGGCTGAGAGTCACCGTACCGTTCAACGCGTTCACCTCGAGGCCGGCGAGCCCCCTCAGCATCGGGAGGATATACCCTGTCGTGGAGAATCCCTGGTGGTGGTACGCCTCGCCGAGTTTCTGGTTCATCTCGCCGGAGAAGACCTCCGGCACCAGGCCCGCGCCGTTGTCGAACGCGTGCCGCAGGACGCCCCTCAGCACCGGGTGCGCGCTGAGTCCGTATCCGTACCTGAACTGCGCCGTGTTGAAGAACGACCCGATGAACGGCCAGACCGCTCCGTAATTATAGTTCGTCGGTTCGAAGAGTTCCGATGAACGCGACAGCGACCGGACGCCCCAGTCGGTGCAGAGGTCCGCGCCGTTGAAGGCCTCGAGACTGCGGCCCGTCCTGTCCGCGTTGAACAGCCCGAACATCATCCCCACTCCCGACCACGGGGTTTTCTCATTCACCTTTTCCTTCTTTTCGGTGGCGCCGTAGCTGTAGAATCCTGTCTTATCGTTCCAGAAAATCTTCTCCAGCGCGGGCATCGCCTTCGCGAGCTGCGCGTTGGCCCTGGCTTTCATTTCGGTGTCGCCGACGAGTCCGGCCATCATCGCCGTTTCTTTGATCCCCTGCGCCCAGATCGCGCAGGTGTACACGTCCGAATAAATCCCCACCAGCTTGCCGAACTCGAGCGCCCCGAGCCCCGCGCCCTTCAGGTCCATCAGCCCGTCGCCGTCGCTGTCCTTGCTCACGCACCAGTCGTAGGCCTGCTTCACCGAATTCCAGCTCTCCCTGATGAACCCGATGTCGCCGCTCGTCCTGACGTAATCGCCCATCGCCACCAGGTACCAGGGGGAGGTGTCGGCGTGGTTGTAGCCGTAGTGGTAGTCGTTCCACCAGTCGCACAGCCCATCGCTCTGCGAGAGCTCGTGGGACATTTTTCCGATGTCCCTGTTCGGCCTGTCGGGGTTCTTCCGGATCGGGAATTCCTCCTGCCTCTGCCATTTTTGCGTGAAGGCGAGCGCGTCCCGCACCGTCGTCGTTGCGCCGTAGCTGTCGAACGCGAGCGCGTTGATGAAGGCGTCGCCGCCGAAGAACCAGGCGAAGCCCGGCCTCGCGCCGCCCCCCGAGACGCCGTATCCCGCCACCATCCCGTAACCGAGGTTCGGGTTGCGGACCATCAGGTTGTCGAGCGCCACCTTCCCCCATTCGAGCGCGAGGTTCATTTCGGCATCGGGCGTGGTCAAGCGGACGGTGTTGGCGCGGAGCTTCCTGTAGTACTCCACGTTCTCACGGTAATACTTCTCCGAGTTCTTCCAGAGATCGTTATAGACCGTCTTGAGGGAATCAAACTTCATTCCGTGTCCTCCCGCGATGACTATCGGAATGTACCGTCCGTCGGCCTCCCCCGGAGCGACATCGACTTTAAATTGTATCGGGTTGTCCGCGAACATGTGCGCCGGGGGCGCGGCCATCTGCTTCGCGGCAGGCGAACCGCAGAGGAAGACCCCCCTCCATTTCGCTTCGGAGATGACGTAGCCGTTCGGGTCGTCGTTCCAGTAACTGAACTGCCCGCCGATCCCGGCCGGCCACATCGGCTGCATCACCGGGATGAACCCGGCGACGATGGTGAGCGGCGAGGTCGTGTGAACGTCCATCAGGATGACCGCCCCCGGTTTGTCGCGCGGGACGAAGATGATTTCCCGCACGGAGAAGGACTCGTGGGTGTACGTGAACACCGCGGCCTCGGGTGTGATGGATACCGTGCGGAGGATGTCGGCCGCGAGGATCGGCTGAGTCGAGGAGCCGAGTAAAAATGAAAGCTCGAAGTTCCTCAGCGGTTTCCACGGCCACACCCACATCTCGAACGACCCGTTCTCCGAACCCATCAAACCGGCCTGAAGCCCGATCCTGTCGAAGTACTGCGTGGGCTGGGCGAGGCGGGTGATTTCGATGTCGTTTTTATCGATCGGGAAAGCCTGGATCGTCGCCGCGGCGGTTTTTTTCACGCCGGTCTGGGCGGGCGCGGGCGGGACGAAGACGACCAGGATCAGCAGGAATATCAGCGTTGTTTTCATGGCGACGGTCTCCTCAATGGTATTCCGGTATGCGCGGGATGAATGGGATGGTGGGATTATAAGAATATTTTTAGAACTGTGCATTTTGCTGAAACTCCGAAGCTCCATGGATTCTGTACCCCCGTCCTCAGCCGCGGGCCGGCTGAAATCAGGGGTCCGGTGGATACGCTCTGATTTGGATGATTCTTCTCTATGTTGGCCGATCTATAGTCTCCCGATTTGAGAATCACCTTGAATCCGACTGTATATTTTTATACTATTTACGAAAAACCGCCGGAGCCGACACCGGGAGATATAGAATGACAGTAGAGTGAACGCTTATCGTTCTCAGAATTCAATGCTGCTGCGGAAAACGAGAAAGCCGAAATGGTTCTTCGGGCCGATTCAACATTGGACGATCAAGGAGTCCAGGCAGAGCCGGATTCCACCTCCTGGTTACATCCGATGACGGGTGTGAGAGGCGCCGTTCCCACACACAAAATCAAGAAGATCATTCTTACAGACTAAAGATTTCATATTACTCAGATAACGGGCAACTGCACATACTCCCTAAACTCAAAACTATTACTATTCACATGCATGCGGTGTACGCATCGGAGGTGGAACGCAAGCCTAACAAGCCGCTCCACCAGCCGTTGCGCCGGTGAGCTCTTCCGCCAGGCGGCATAGATTATCAATGGATCAAATGATAAAAGTAATCGTTCCGTTTCTTCTCTCATTGATCATCTCCTGTGGTTGTCAAAAGAGCAAGACCAAATCCACAGAATCGGGGTCCAGGGGAATTCCCGCAATAGAGGGGGTTTGGGAATATCCCGGGGGTGAGACGAAAGCCATGCGGATGCTGTTTAAACAAGGAGGTCAATTAATTTTTCAGGAGGGTTTCGAATTCCATAACCCGGCTTCCTGGAGCTATAACGCCGATCTCGAAGAATTAAAGCTCATCGTTACATTGCCGAAAGATTATGACTTTACATTATTAAAATATCAACTGGAAGAAGGGAGAATTACGGGATTCGATTCAACCATCGGAACGATTGGTTATAAATTCACGAAGGGAGTCCAGGCACTCGATTTTGGAGGATGGATTTATTTTAAAATAGATTCGGTTGAGGCCGCCCAACCGGCGGCTACGCCGGACGCTTCACGCCGGTCGAGCGCACAGCGATCCCCCGGCTGGAACGGTTCGTTCTGAATCCCGACCGCACGAACCGGAACCCGAATATTCTCCAAAGTTTTCCGGTCCCGCTGCTGCCGAAAGCGGGGATTGGCGACTCTGTATCCGCAACCTGAGGGAGGAGACCTATGCCGGTAACATATACAATCGATAAACCGAGTAAATTCATCCACACGCGATGTGTTGGTGAGGTCTCGTTCGACGAAGTGATCGGGCATTTCGACACCTTAATCCGAGATCCCGACTGTCCGGATCGGCTCGACGTCCTGCTGGATATGAGTGAGATGACGTCTATCCCGGAAAGCGAGCAGCTCTGGGCGGTGGCCAGGAAGATTGAGGCGACCGTATCACGGGTCCGGTTCGGTCGGTGTGCCATAGTCGCGGTTCGGGAGGTGCTGTTCGGCATGACACGCATGTTTGAGGCCATCGCAGAGGGTCAATTTTCTGCCGTACGCGCCTTCAGGAGCATGGATGAGGCGCAGGGCTGGCTGACAAAAATGTAATGACGTTGAACGCCACTCGGAAAACGACCACCGATCAGGATCCTGGAAAAAAGGATGTCGAATATGCCTATCCTCACTGGTCGGCCGACGGGAAACGGATATTGTTTCAATCCAATGTTCCCGGACGCCGGCATCTTTATAGAATGGATGAAGACGGGAGTAACCTGGTACCGGCAACCGCCTGCTGATGACTGCAGGGGAAACATCCCGGCTGACGGCAATCAGATTTTTTTCAACAAAACATGATCGGTATTTACGTCCTGCGACTGTATAGACCTTCTCACCCGAAGCCGAAGAAACAATCCGATCAAAACGCTCCACTGGTTCGACGGCCGATACAAACGAATCTGAGAACGGGTGGCCTCCGTTTATTCCTGTGTAAAGCCATTCATGATTGAATAAACGGACTGCGCGGTTCCATTACCATGACGAGTCTATCACATCCCGGCACCCGTGTCATATTGAATCCAATTATTTATTTCCATATAATTCAGGCGAAAGACCGCTATTCGATTCCGGAATGGTGACAGTGACATTGGAAACGGGTGATGAAATGTTAGATGGACCCACAATCATTGTTAGACCGCAACTCATGAACCCGGTCTGTGCTGAGAATGACGAGCAACCGGGGCGGCGGTGCAAAGATCCCGGAGCGGCATGAAGGGGCTCTCAACGCTCCCCCTGATCATTCAAGGCGGGATGGGTGCCGCCGTCTCCAACTGGCGGCTGGCCAACGCCGTGGCGCGAACGGGCCAGCTCGGGGTCGTCTCCGGCACCGGCATCGATACGGTGTTCGCGCGCCGTCTGCAGGATGGCGATCGCGGCGGGCACATGCGTCGCGCGATGGAGCGGTTCCCGATCCGACGCGCCGCGGACGAAGCCATGCGGTGCTACTATCGGCCCGGGGGCCGTGCGCCGGGCGAGCCGTACACGATGCTCCCACTGTACCGCCAGGTGGTCGCTCCCGCCCGGCAGGAGCTGACCATGCTGTCGGCGTTTGTCGAGGTGTTCCTCGCCCGGGAGGGACACGATGCACCCGTCGGCATCAACATTCTCACCAAAATCCAGATGCTCACACTGCCGACGCTCTACGGCGCGATGCTCGCCGGGGTCGACTACGTCCTCATGGGCGGCGGCATTCCGCGGGAGATCCCGGGGGCGCTCGATCTGCTCGCCGGGCACCACCCGGCCAGGCTCCGATTCGATGTGGAGGGACTCGCCTCCGACGCCGTCGAATACCTGGACTTCGACCCGGGCGTCCACTGGGAGACACCGCCTGCGCCGCTCGCGCGGCCGAAGTTCTTCGCGATCGTCGCGAGCAACTCCCTTGCGACGATGCTCGCCCGGAAGGCGAACGGCCGGGTGGACGGATTCGTGATCGAGGGTCCCGCCGCGGGGGGTCACAACGCACCGGCCCGCGGGGAGCCGCGCTTGAACGAGCGCGGCGAGCCGATCTACGGCAAACGCGACGACGTGGACCTCGGGCAGATCCGCGGGCTGGGACTGCCGTTCTGGGTGGCGGGTGGGGCCGGACACCCCGAGCGCCTGGTTGCGGCGCGTGAGGCGGGAGCCGCCGGACTCCAGGTCGGGACGCTCTTCGCCTTTTGCGAC
>DATDQD010000144.1:0-6074 GCA_035292425.1 Bacteroidota bacterium | reverse complement strand
CGGAGTGAGTGTCCAGGTCGCGCCGGCGTCGGCCGTCCGGAGGATGGTGCCTCCGTCGCCCACGGCCGTTCCCGTCCCGGACCCCGATAGTAAAACACCGAGCAGCGGCGCCGTGGTGCCGCTGCTCGCCGCATGCCAGGTCTCGCCGCCATCCGTCGTCCGTGCGATGGCCCCCCCGTCCCCCACGGCGACGCCCGATACCCCCTGGACGGACACGTCATAGAACGTCTGACTCGTGCCACCGGGCACCGCGCTCCAGTTTCGACCCGCGTCAGATGTTCGGAGGATGGTCCCGAAACTGCCGACGACGACCGCGTTCGCGGCGTCGAACAGGTCCACTCCACGGAATTCGTTTCTCAATGACGTTGTCTGGCTCGCCCAGTGGTCCCCCGTGTCCGTGGTGCGCAGGATCATCCCGTCGCCTCCAACGATGTACCCAACGTCCGGGCCCTCGAAGCTGACCGCATACAGCGTCGCCGTCGTTCCGCTCGACTGTTCGACCCAGCTCGTTCCGCCGTCGGGCGAATGGAGCACCGTTCCGTACATGCCTGCGATGATGATATTGTCGGGCTGGAAGTAGCAGACGGAGGTCAGGGGGTGCCGGACAAACGCCAGAAGGCTTCCTTCGGTCAATCTTCGCCAGTTCGCGCCGCCGTCTGTGGTCTTCAGGATACCACCCCTGTCGCTGATGGCCACCCCGTTCTCCGCGTCCTTGAAGGATACGCCCCGCAGTGAATTAGTCTCGAACGACTCGGACAGATTTTCCCAGGTAGTTCCCCCGTCTGTCGTACTGTACAGGGCTTGCTGGACACCGAGGTACGTGGGAGGGGGGTCAGCAGGGCCGTCGTAATGCCCGTAGACGACAGCGATCGCCAGATCCGGGTTTGCAAAGGCTACCGCTTTCCATGACGAGATGCCAGACACCGTCCGGGGAATCCAGCTCACGCCCCCGTCGTTCGTGGTCAGGCTGGTGCCATAAATGCTGATTGCGATGCCGTCGTTCGGCCCCGTAAAAGCAACGTCGATCAGATCTGCAAATGTCGGCGAAAGCACGGGACTCCAGTCGATACCGCCATTGATCGTCCGGAGAATTGTGCCGCCGTCGCCGACGGCGATTCCGGTCGACGCGTCCATAAATGTCACCGCACGAAGAGGAAGGGAGGCGGAGGAATGACCGCTCCAGTGACCGCCGCCGTCGGTGGTCCTGTAAATGAATCCGCTGATGTACCCGGGGCTGACGTACACCATGAAGCCGACCGCAATCGCGACGTCGGGGGTCACCGCGGCGATGCTCACGGGGATGTCGAAAACCGTTTCCCCGGTAGTCCTTGAGAAACTCGGCATCTGGTTGTCCCACGTCGCGCCGCCGTCGGTGGTTCGGTAGATGGACCCGGATTGCAGATCGTCCAGCGATCCGTTCCACCCGACCACATATCCGGTATCAGTCCCGGAGAAGGATGCCCCGACCAGACGCTCGATCGGGCCGAGCGTGGGAGGGATGGACCAGTTCGCGCCCCTGTCCGACGTTAAGAGGATGAGCCCGTTCTCGCCGACGGCGACAGCGTTCTGGGCATCGAGGATGTCGAGGGCGAGGAGGGAAGTGTTGATTCCGGCTGTATAATGGGCGGTTGTCCAGGATTCGCCACCGTCACTGGTCCGGATGACGGTGCCAGCCTCGCCGACCGCGATGCCATTGAGCGCGTCGAAGAAGCCGATGTCGGTCAGCGGGGTGCCCTGAGGTTGCGGATTCAGCCACGACCAGGCCGGCTGTTCGAGCGAATCCACTCCCATCCCGGACGCCTGGACGCTCAGCTCGATTTCCCCGCCGTTCGCCTCAATAGTGATCGCCGCCGAATCGACGGACTTCGCAAGGGGTGAGAATGCGACGCTGAATGTCTGTTTTCCATGGGCTGGTATCGTCGCGCTCGAGGGGGTAATATCAAACAATGGATTCGTGGAACTCGCGAGCGTGATCCCGACCGGGAGATCGGAGGAATTCCTCAACGTTAAAATTCCCGCCCTGGTCGAACCGATGATGACGGGACCGAATTCGAGGGGGTCCGGTGAACAGGTGATAGGCCGGTATTCCCCCCCGGTGGTGGTCCGGAGGAGCGTGCCGTTCTCGCCCACGATGCACCCGTGGATGGCATCGGCGAACAGGATGTCGCGAAGGTTTTCGGTCGTTCCGCTCTCCTGAAGGTTCCAGGTGTCACCGCTGTTGGTGGAATGCAGAACGACGCCGCTGTCGCCGACAACCCACAGCATGCCGCCATTGAAATAGATGCCCCGAAGGGTCACGGTGACTCCGCTTTCCTGAGTAAACCAGGTCGGTGTCGGGGAGCCGGCGTTTCTTGAGCGCAGTATCGTTCCGTTTTGACCCACCACCAACGCCGTGTCCCCCAATGTACCCCACGGGACGATTGCGTTGAAGCGCGTCGTGGCGTATGCGCCCCCAACCGGGAGAGTTACCCAATTACCGGAAGAGAATGAGCGGAGGATCAGGCCGGAGTCGCCGCAGGCGAAGATCCTCGTCACCGTCGGCATCCTGATCGAATTGATGTTCCTCGTCGTCTGTGAATTCTGCGCCACCCAGGTCTGTCCCCGGGTCGTTGTGCGGAGGATCGTGCCATTGTCCCCGGCCGCGAACCCAGAAACGGTGAGCGGAACGGAGGTAACGCAGTTCAAGTTCGACGTTGCAGGGACGGATGTGGGGAGGGAGAACACGTACTGGTCGCCGACTCTCACCACCCGGTACACGGTACCGCTGTCACCGACGACATAGCCGGTATCCGGGTATGGGAATACGGGGGCGTTGAAATCGGCACCCGTCGGAACGAACGGCGGGCTTGTCCAGGAGGCGCCGCCGTCCTCGCTCTGGAGGAACGTTCCGGAATCTCCCGCCAGGAGCAGGGTACCGGGATATGCAGGAGTCCCGTACATGGCGGGCCAGGCGATCCGGTTCAGCGTGGCGGTTGTCCCGCTCGACACAGGGGACCAGCCGGATTGAGCGAAAAGCGGAGTACCGGCCGGCGACAGAAGCCCGGTCAGAAGGAGTGCAAGCAGCAGTGCGCTTCCCATATCAGAATTCTTCACGACGGTATCCTCTTCGCCTATTTCACGAGTAACAATTTTCGGAGGTCCGAGCCGGCGACATCTCCCCCCGCCACCCCGCTGACCCGGAGCCGGACATAGTACATTCCGGTGGCCATCCCCGATGCATCCCACCGGACCTCGTGCCGGCCCGGGGGAAGATCATCGTCGAACAGGGGATCCAGTTCGCGTCCGAGCACATCATAGAGGCTGAGGCGGATACGGCTCCGGACCGGGACATCGAACCGGATCGTCGTCGAGGGATTGAACGGATTCGGATATGCATCATACAGGTAGAAGCGCGCAGGGATCTCACCATCGACCCCGGCGACATCCACCAACACCTCACCGAAATCATTCAGCACCTTCCTGATCAGCGCCGTTGCGTCGGACGAATCCAGGTAATAGAGTGGGAATGAGAAGTAATAGGCCATCCTGTCGTCCCGGACCGCACGGATGCCTACGGCCTTTCCCTCCCTGGCGGTATCCACCGGGTCGGACATATATGAATAAAAAACCCGTTCAGGCGGAATATTGTCAAAGGTTTCGACCAGATTTGCCCTGCCACCGAGAAATGCGAGCTTCGCACTGTCGATGGCGACGGGGGGAAAACCGTTTGTGCCGATTGCTCCCGCGAAATCCGGTGTCGTATCGATACCGAGGAATGGTGTTATGCCGAACAGCTCCGCAAGGAATTGGTAGTGGTATGGATAGGATTTCGTCGTTATGCCGGGACCGATGATCAGCAAATGGCCTCCCCCCGCAACATATCCCTTGAGGGCAAGCGGATATTGGTAAGATCGGGGCAATTGACAGTCCGAGATCCAGATCACCGTGGAAAACGGGCTCAAGCTATTGAGCGGCGAGGAGTGGTATAAGATCGGGAATAAAAACCTAACGCTATCCTGGAACCCGGTGAGGAGCGCCTTGGTGAAGGCAATAGCGTTATCCAATGGCACGGGGTCACAGACGTCCACGACCGCCAGAACGCCCCGGTCGGGAACGACCGTGTACCCGGCAAGGGCTGTGGTTCTGGCTGTCGCCCCGGTGCTGTCGACGGACTCGATGAAGTATACATACGCGACGGCGGGTACGACGGTGCTGTCGGTGTACCCGGGGGCCGGGAGAAGGCCCGTGTTGAGTATGACCGTGTCCCCGGCTTCGATACGATAGACGTTGTACCCCGCGAAATCGTCCTCCACATTCTGGTCCCATTCGAGGCGCACGAAATCGGTTCCCGGCCCGACCACAAACCGATTCGGTATGGCAGGCGGTATGAGCCTGCCGCCCTGCCCGACGGACAATGGGCTCTCGAATCCCGGAATGCTCACTGCCGTGATCCTGTAATGGTACGCCCGCGACCCCAGGACTACCGTATCAACGAACGTGGTGTCCGGCACCGGGACAGTGTTCAAACGCACCAGGAGAGTTTCCTGGTCGGCCGCACGGTATAGATTATAGCCGAGAAGGTTGGGTGTAGAATTTTTCTTCCATCGCAGGTTGATCGAACGCTGTTCACCTGTCACGACGAGACCGCGGGGGACCTGTGGAACTGTGGAGAGTTCGTCTGAGACAGCTCCCCTGTTCCCCTGCTCGTCGAAGCCCACAACGGCGAAATAGTTGATCAGCGAATCCTGAAGCCCGGTAAGATCGACGGAGAGACTCGTCGTTTCGATCGAATCGGAGTATACCCCCGGGCTCGTGCCATAGTAGAGCCTGTACGACGTGATCCCTCCGAAGGGTGATTGCGCCGGAGTCCACCCGATTGTGACTGAACCGCCGCCGGCGCCGTCGATCCGGATCCCCGGACAGATGAAACCGTCCGCCTCGTAAATTCTCATCGCCCGCGCTGCACACAGAGCCATGTCTTCGACGGTTTCGCCCGACACCAGGGCATACACAAAGTTGAGCTCGCTCCCCGGGGATACGGAATCGAACGGACCAACAGAAAGCAGAAACCTCGTATCACCGAGGGTTTCCTCGGACTGGCAGGAGTCGATGAGATCGTCCGGATACTGTTCACCGCTCATCCAACCGTAACGCACAGAGTCGTCCTCTCCGAATTGCCAGGAGCCGGGAGTCCACCACTTGAAAACGAGTTTCAGTTCGTCGATCGGCTTCGGGGTCCCGAGCAGCGCGATCCCGACCGGCGTCGAGCCAACGTCGATCGGGTTATGGATGTAGGCGGTCCGGAGCGTGTCGAAGTAGCAGGAATAGTTCCTGAAAAAGTACGAACCATCGACCGGCCCGACATCCGCATCGGCGAAGAATGCAAAATAGGCGTCCCTCCAGGTTCCGGTGCTGACGTTCTGGAATGAATATTCCAGTATCGATATCGCGTCGGCCGACGTACCTGATTGCCACGCATAACTCTTCTGGGTCACCCGGACGCCCATCGGGGAACGACCGATGGGCGGATCGTTGTCGTCGCGTGCCGAACAGAAGAGATCGTTGTCGGATATCGCTCCGTAATCCTCGTCCACGTTCAGTTCTCCGTGGTCCGGAATCCCGTTCTTCTCCGTGAACGCGTCCGGGTCGTCCTTCTTTCGGTAGTTCCCGAAGGCGTCCGGCCGGCAGGAATCCGTCTTCGTCGGTTCGTAGTTGTCGAAGTTCGGATCCGGGTTGCTCACCGTGTCGTACCCGCCCCGGCAACCCACCTCAAGCGAGTCGGGAATTCCGTCCGATCCGACGTCGTCGGTCGCCGAATTCCAATCCCCGTCGTTGTCGAGACCGTCCAGCTCGTCTTCGTCGATCACGCCGTCCCCGTCGTCGTCATCGCCACGCCGGTTCGGCGCGGTGACGCTATCCTTCAGCGAGGTCTTCCAGATACGTTCCCTCAGGGGGTGGCCGGGGTCGGGGCGGATGTACTTGGCCGCATCGTAGCCGTCGTACCCCATCGACACATGGCGCCAACCGTCCACGATACCCCCGATCCACGGTCCGGCGCCGAACATATGTTCAATCCCCGATCCGGCGGGGTACTC
>DATDQD010000143.1:0-4847 GCA_035292425.1 Bacteroidota bacterium | reverse complement strand
AGGCGGGGGAGGGGGGCGAAGACCGCAGACCTGGGGCCGATCACGATGGAATATCTCCCGTCGCGGGCGAGGCGCCAGGCATCGAAGCGCTCCCCCCTCGACATCCTGCTGTGGAACATGATCACCCTGTCGCCGAAGCGCCGCCGGAAGCGGCCCACGGTCTGGGGAGTGAGGGCGATTTCCGGGACGAGGACCAGCGCGCTCCTTCCCATCTCCAGGGCCCTGGCGATCGCCTCGATGTAGACCTGTGTTTTTCCGCTCCCGGTGATTCCCCAGAGGAGGAACGTCGCGAACTTCTCCGCTTCGACCGATTCCAGGATCGCGCCGAGCGCGGCCGACTGGTGGGCGTTGAGCGTTAATTCCCTCTGGTCCTCGATCTGTCCGGCGGCCGCCGGGGAGCCGTCCCGCACCACCTCCCTCTCCGTGATCTTCACGACCGCTTTTTTGGCGAGCGACCTGAGCGCGGCAGGGGACAGTCCGTGGCCGCGGAGCAGGTCCGCCGTTGGCACCATTCCCGGTTCGGTGCCGGCGAGAGCGCGCACGACGGCCGCCTGTTTCGCCGTCCGTTTCCGGCCGCCGTGGAGGTCCAGCCATTCCCTCCACCCCCTCAGCGCGTCCCCGTCCACGGCCACAACCGGTTCGACCTTTGCCGCGTCCCGCCTGAACGCCGGTTCCTCCTCCAGCGTGATGTATCCCTTCCGGCGGAGTTCGTGGAGCGCGGGGTAGAGGCTCACCACATCGAGCGCTTTCCTGAGCGTCGCCACCGGGGCCTTTCCCCGCCCGGCGAGGCGGCTCATGATCGACTGCTGCAGGGGCGATTTCCCGAGCGACCCGAGGAGGTCCTGTGTAATCGAGGCCTCGGCCCTGACGATGGTCTTCCCGACGCCGGTGAAACCGCTGATGAGCATGGCGCGCAGCGTCTCGCCGATCGGGGCGTGGTAGTAACCGGAGATCCATTCGGCGAGTTTCATCAGCTCTGCGCTCAGGACCGGTTGTTCGTCGATAATATCAAGAATGTCCCTGATACCGTGGACGTCCGTCGAAGCGGGGGTCGCGACGATGATTCCCGCGACCGTCTTTTTCCCGAAGGGAGCGAGCGCGCGGACCCCGGGCCTCGCGAGCGGCCTGAGGTGCGCCGGGACGGAATACGTGAAGACCCTGTCGACCGAATTCGGCACGGCAAGGTCGATGAAAAATTCAGACATCGCTCCTGGAGTGTGGATTGAAAAATGTCGGGAAATCGGGAGGGAGATGCAAATAACGGCGCCGACCGGGTGAACGAAACCGCCGGCCCTGTCGGGGGCCGGCGGGGTGTAATTTCGTGCGGCGGGTCGGCCGTTCAGCGGCGCATCGCCGGGTTGGCGGCGCAGGACCCGCTCAGCATAGCGGCACCCACGCAGCGACTCAGTGCCCGCTCAGCGGAGCAGGAGGAGTTTCCGCGAATCCCGGAACAACGTTTCGCCTGCCGGGTCCGTCACGGTCATCATCGCGTAATAGACGCCTCCGGGCATGTCGCCGCCGGACGACGTGTCCCAGACCCGGCGGTGCGCGCCGGCGGGAAGAGTCCCGTCGGCGAGCGTGGCCACCTTCTGTCCGAGGGTGTTGAAAATTTCTATTCTCACCGTGCCCGCCCGCGGCAGCTGGAACTCGAGCGTCGTCGAAGGGTTGAAGGGGTTCGGGTAGTTCCGGCCGAGCGCGAACTCGGACGGCGCCGCGGCGGCCTGCGGTGCGCCGTAGGAGACCGTCAGGAAGGACGGTTCGTTGTCGAGCATCAACGATCCGGCGCGGAGGAGTTCGCGCGGGGTTCCGCCGGCGGAGAGCATCGCCGCCGCGCCCCCGGGGATCTGCCAGTCGACCCTGAGAGGATAGTGGACGCCCTGCATCCCGATGGTACGGTCCTCCTGATGGCCTGTGAAGACTTCCAGGGACCTCTGGGTGCCGAAGCGGATGTCGAACGCGCCGGCCGGCGGGATCGGCGGGAGATCAAAGAAGGCAATCGCGGCTCCGGCCGGCAGTTCCGACCGCAACCCGAGTGTACGCCGGTGACCGGAGGCGTCGGTGAATGTCAGGCTGCCCGCGTCCGCCGCCGATTCCCGGTCAGGCGCATCGCTTCCGGGCACAACGCCCGGACCCGCGACCGCCGGGTATCCCTGGAGAAAGGCCGAGAGAACGAGTGAGGCGTCCTGGGCGGTTTTGACCCAGTATCCCCCGCCCGGTTCGAGTGTCGTGGCGACAGTGTAACCGCCCTCGTATGCGTAGAACCGGGAGGAGATATTCCCCGCCGGGATCGAGACTATCGTGGATGTCGCGACCGGCACGCTGATCGATCCGACGAGGTTCCACCCGCCCCCCGCATCGATGGTGTCCCTGAGAACGGAGAAACCCGCATAAGCGATCGGTACTTCGGCGCCGAATTTCACCCAGTAACCTTTCCCGTTCTCCAGCGTGTCGTCCGGGACGTACCCGTCATCGTACAGATAGACCGGCGTTACGGCCGCCGGGAAGAGGGTGGCCGTGCCGGCATCATCCGCCAGGACGGGGAGCGAAACGATGTTCCACCCGGCCGCGGAGTTCAGACCGACGGTGTCCGCCTCGTGGGACGTGCCGAGGTACAGGTCGTCCACGTACCAGCCGTCAAGGTTGGTCGAGGAGTTTGTCACCAGCTTGAACCGGATGTTGACCGAGTCGCCGGCGAAGCCCTGGAGATCGAATGTCTGGGTTTCCCAGTCGCCGGGATCCGCGGTGGAGTCCGCCCATCCGGAGTGTCCCACCATGTTGTACACTTTCAGCGTGGAAAAGGTCTGCCTGTTATTGGTGCTGATCTCGAGGAAGGCGATGTCCCCGAAGGCCACGATCGCGATATGTTTGAACCGGAGGATCGGGTCGGCGCCGAGGATCACCCTCGGGAACGTGATCGAGCGCGTGCTGGCCGGAGGGTAATTGCCGACGCGGCTGTCGGTGAGGGAGTGCGTCCCGCTCGCCGCGATGGCCGACGTCGTGTCCCATCCGCCGGTGACCTGGTACGCGATCATCGCGGAGTCGAACGTCTCCAGGAAATTCGTGAAGAACCCTCCAAACCCGGATGCCGCCGGCGTCGTCGTGCTGTAGTGCACGGGCGTCTCGTTGTCCCTCACTCCCACGTAATAGGAATGGAATCCCTTGCCGGTATCGGCCCAGGCGCGGACCTGGCCGGTGTCGGGGGACGACTGGGCGACGCTGTCGCAGAGTGTGCCATCCCTGTAAATCAGGACGTAGGCGAGGTCGTTGAGGGGCGTGTCGTCGAGCTGGCGGGTTGGGTTGACCCAACCGAGGACGTTGCCGGTCCCGCTCTCGGAGACCTGGAACGACGTCGGGGGTTTCGGCTGGGGATGCCCCCCGGCCCATGCCGAGGTCGAGTTCACATTGCTGGAGTCGGTCGGCGTGACCGCCCTGATCGAGTAGGTGTAGTTGACGTGCGTCGAGAGGCCCGCATCGGCGTACGTTTCGATGCCTGAATCCACCTCGGCGATGTAGGCGGCGCCCCTGTAGAGGTGGAGCTTGAAGTCCGTCAGGGGAGAACCGTCCCCCTTTTGCGAGGGATCGGTCCAGGTGAGCGTGATCCCCGTGGGAGACGAGTAGTCGCTGTAGGCTCCGAAGGGCGCCGGGGGGAGGGGCGCGTCGACGTTTACTTCCACGACGTACATTCCGGATTCCATGTCCCCGATGATGATCTTCCCGGAGGGGAAGAACGGATAGACCGACCACGCACCGGTGTATGCTGCATGGTCGTCGACCGGGTAACTGTCATAGCCTCCGATTTCCACGGGAGTCGTCGGGTCGGAAATGTCCACCACCCGGATGCCGGCGGTATAATACGACATGATGGCCATGCTGTCTCGCACGAACACGTTATGGACGATGGCGGTGGGGCTTCCGACGTACTCCGCCACCTTGGCGGACGTGGCGCGATCCCAGATCTTGAGCGTCTTGGCCGTCGTGCCGATCTCGTCGGTGGAGAGGATATACCTGCCGTCGACGGTCGTCGATGTATTGTGCGTGCCCGCGCCGGGATAACTGATCGTGTCGAGTGTAACGGGCGAGGTCTTGACCGTCGCGTTGATCACGACGATGCCGGTCCCGTAGATGGCCGCTCCGAAAATGGTGTCGTTCTTCACGTAGCAATCGTGGATGTACGTTCCCGCGTACTCGCCCCTGTAGACCGGATTGACAGGATCCGCGAGGTCGAAAATCAATATCCCTCCCGGGCTCCAATTGCCGCAGCCGTTCAGGTACATATGACCGTCCATGACGTGGACCGTGTGGGCGCGGTCCGTGTTTTTCCCCCCCGACGTGAACGTGAAGGATTTCACCAGGTGGACCGAGTCGGGGAGATAGGAGAGGTCGATGATCTGCGTGCCCCCGCCCGCCTCGCTCACGACGTAGGCGTAGTTTTCATGCACCTGGATCTCGCGCCAGATCGAGCAGAAGCCGGGGACGAAGTCCCGTTCGACCATCGCGCCGACATTCGTGATCTCGACGATCGCGGTGCCGCAATCATTCCCGAGGATCGCGTACTCACGGCCCGAGGCGGTATCGGTCCATCCCCAGCACCCCGCGGTATACGACCCGCCGCTCGGAGGGGTGAACTGCCCGAGGTATCGTACGCCCCCGAACTCCTGGGCCGTCGCGACGGGTGAAATAAGAATGAGAAGAATGAGACAGCGTGATGCGATTCTCATGATGCGTTCGCCTTATTTAATAAGAAGCATTCGTTTTTCGGCCGAGTGGCGGATTCCGTCGACGCCGCCGACTTCCATCCGGTAATAATAAGGGCCGCTCCCCGCATATCCCCCGTTCCCAGTCCGCCC
>DATDQD010000142.1:0-2844 GCA_035292425.1 Bacteroidota bacterium | reverse complement strand
GAGAGCGAACCTTCCGCACATGCGGAAGATCTCCCCGCTGAACGTCTCCGGCTTCATGACGCTGGACAATTCCACCAAGCGTAATCTCGAGATCGTGAAATCCGTCTCGGGCGGCGAGGAGGGCACCCTCTTCTCCGTCCTCGACCGCACCGTCACGCCGATGGGGGGGCGCCTGCTGAAATGTTGGATCAATCAGCCCCTCCGGACGCTCGGGCCGATCCTGGAAAGGGTCGACGCCGTCGATGAGCTGGTCGGGGCGCGCGCCCTGACGACGGAGATCGGGGAGACGCTCTCCCGCATCGGCGACCTCGAGCGCCTCGTCGCGCGCATCTCCACCAACCGCGCCACGCCGCGCGAAACCGCGTCGCTCGCCGGGATGCTCGAAGCATCGGACATGCTCCGATCCGCTCTCGGCGCGAAGGGAGGCCCCCGGACGCGGGCGTTGATTTCAGGGAGCCCCGGATTCCCCGACCTGGCCCGGACGATCAGGGACACGCTCGCCGACGACCCCCCCCAGTCGCTGGCCTCGGGCGGGGTGATCAGGAGGGGTATCAACGCCGGACTGGACGAGTTGCGCGAGGCGGCTCACAACGGGAAGGAATGGATCGCGAATCTCCAGCGAACGGAACGCGAACGGACCGGCATCTCCAGCCTGAAAGTGGGATACAACGGCGTCTTCGGATACTACATCGAGATCACCAACACGCACCGCGAAAAAGTCCCCGCGGAGTACATCCGGAAACAGACGCTGACGAACGCGGAACGGTACGTCACGCCCGGCTTGAAGGAGTTCGAGGAGAAGATCCTCAACGCCGAAGAGCATATCCTCCGGCTGGAATCGGGCCTCTTCAACGAGCTCAGATTCATGATCGCCGCCCGGGCGGAGGAAATCCAGCAGGCCGCATCGGCGATCGCCGCCCTCGACTGCCTCTCATCGTTCGCCCTCGTCGCCTCCTCGTCCGGATATGTCCGGCCGGAACTGGACGACGGGACGGAGATCGTGATCCGGGGCGGGAGACACCCGGTCATCGAGACGCTGCTCCCGCCGGGGGAAACGTACACCCCGAACGATGCCGTTCTCGACGCGGGGACCAACCGGATCCAGATCATTACCGGCCCCAACATGAGCGGAAAGTCGAGCTTCCTCAGGCAGACCGGTTTGATCGTCCTCCTCGCGCAGATCGGCAGCTACGTTCCCGCGGCGTCCGCGAAGATCGGGATCGTGGATGCGATCTTCACCCGCGTGGGGGCGAGCGACAACATCGCCTCGGGCGAGAGCACATTCCTCGTGGAGATGCACGAGGCGGCGAACATTGTCAACACGGCCACCTCCCGGAGCCTGATCCTGCTCGACGAGGTCGGCCGGGGGACATCCACGTTCGACGGCATCAGCATCGCCTGGGCCCTGACGGAATACATTCATGATGCCATCGGCGCGAAGACGCTCTTCGCCACCCACTACCACGAGCTGAACGAAATGGCCGCGCTGCTCCCGGGGATTCAAAACCTGAAGGTCGACGTCAGGGAGTACGGCAACAAGGTCATCTTCCTCCACAAGGTGACCCCGGGAACCGCGGACCATTCATACGGAATCCAGGTCGGCCGGATGGCGGGGCTTCCCGAAGAGGTCACCGCGCGGGCGGCCGAAATCCTTAAAAATCTGGAGAGCTCCGAGCTGATCGTCCACGGCAGCGGCACAGCCGGACGCGAGGCGGGGCCGGGACCCGGTGGGACGCCCGAAACCCAGATGTCCCTCTTCGGTGCGAGGGACGAAAAGTTGAGGGAGATGATCTCCGGGGCCGATCCCGACGCGACGACGCCGATGGAGGCCCTCCGCATCCTCGCTGAATTGAAAAAATACGTATCATCCTCTTGAACCGGCCCCCGGTCGGACGGGGGACGTCATTCACCAATCATCACACCTGATCACGGACTATGCGACGAAGAGATTTTCTCACGACCTCGCTCGGGGCCGGCCTCCTCACCGGAGTCGCCCCCGCGCTCCCCGGTCCCGCGGCCGCCCCGGCGCAGGAGAAAACCCCCAACCCGTTCGCCGGCAGAATCACGCCGATCGGGCGGGAAGAACGGGCGCTCCGGCTCGAGAAGGCGCGGCGGCTGATGGCATCGCTCGGGATCGACGCGCTCCTTCTCGAGGGGGGGACGACGCTCAGGTATTATACCGGCGTGCGCTGGGGAAGGAGCGAGCGGGCGTTCCTGATGGTGCTCCCCGCGAAAGGGGAGCCGTGGTTCATCGCGCCGAAGTTCGAGGAGTCGAGGGCGGCCGAGCAGGTCGGACCCTCCCCCCTCTCGACGTGGGAGGAGAATGAGTCCCCCTATGACGTTCTCAGAAAGGGGATGCTGGAACGCGGGCTGGCCGCAGCCACCATCGGCATCGAGGAAACCACCCGGTACTTCGTCACCGAGGGGGTCGGCAGGGGGCTGGGCCAGGCAAAAATCGTGAACGGCACGCCGGTGACCGCGGAATGCCGCGCGGTGAAATCGCCCGCCGAGATCGCGCTGATGCAGGTGGCCAACGACATCACGGCCGAGGTCTACCGCCAGGCGGTGCCGATGCTGCAGCCGGGTATGACCGAAAGGGAATTCGGCCGGATTCTATCGAAAAAATTTTCCGATTTCGGCGTCAGCGGGGGGGCCCTCGTCCTGTTCGGGGAGGCGTCCGCCCATCCCCACGGCCTGGAGAAGGAGAGCACGCTGCGCGAAGGGGACATCGTGCTCATCGACGGGGGCTGCACCGTCGAGGAATACGTCTCCGACGTCACCAGGACCACCGTCCTCGGCAAACCCACCGACCGGATGGTCGCCATCTTCGACGCCGTCCTCCGC
>DATDQD010000141.1:0-26570 GCA_035292425.1 Bacteroidota bacterium | reverse complement strand
ATCCGCCCGGAACGATTTACATCCTGCTCTTCTCGTACATCGCAACGAACTCCTTCACCGTAGTGCCCGCGATGAGGTGCGCGATGACGTCCAGCGGGAGGTCGTCCAGCTTCCTGAAGCGGATGCACGACTTTCCCATGTCCAGTTTCTTTCCCGCCTTTTTGAACTCATTCCTGAAACGGCGTTCCCTCTCCTTGTCCGAATAGAGGCACATCGCGTAGAGCGCGAGATGGTTCTTCTGTGATGCGAGAGCGAGGTAACAGAGCGGCTGGCCGTTGTAGGTGTCGGGGTAAGTCGATAACGGGATACCGTAGCAGATCATCCCCCAGCCCGTCGATTCCTTGAACCCCTTCGGAAGGTGTTTCAGTATCAACCTCCTGAGTTTCAACACGATCTCCAGCCTCTCCTCGGAGAGGCTCGCGAGGTATTCGGCAACCGTCTTCGCTCCGCCTTTTTTCATGGGAAATTCCTTCCGGCGCGTCCGCGATTTCTCTCTCAGCGTTTGGGCGGCTGGGGAAGGTTCTTCGTCAGCCGCGCGATGATCCCGCCCGAACGCTTCTTCTCGTCGACCTTCCTGATGGGATCGCCCTTATGCTTCTTGTTCACGTAGCTCTGCTGGACGATCGAGAGGAGGTTGAAAACGAAATAGTACAGGTTCAGCCCCGACGGGAAACTGTTGAAGAGGAGCGTCATCATGACCGGCATCATCCAGACCATCATTTTCTGCCGCGGGTCCTGCACGCTCATCTTCTGCTGGATGAACATGGTGACGCCCATGGCGAGCGCAAGGCCGGACACCTTGTCCACGCCGAAGAGGGGGATCTTGAAGGGCAGGGTGAAAATCACGTCGGGGGTGGCGAGGTCCTGCATCCACCAGACGAATCCTGCCTGCCTCAGGTCGATCGTGGAGCTGAACACCGCCCAGAGCGCATAGAGGATCGGCAGCTGCAGGATCATCGGCAGGCATCCCCCGGCCGGGTTCACGCCGTATTCCTTGTAGAGCCGCATGACCTGCTGGTTCATCTTCTGCGGGTCGTCCTTGTGTTTCTCCCGGATCTCCGTCATCATCGGCTGAAGCGCCTGCATCTTTTGCATCGACTGCATGCTCTTCTTGGTGAGGGGGTAGAGGATCACCTTGATGATGAAGGCGAAGATGATCAGCACGATACCGTAGTTCGGGATGAACCAGTGGAGGAACTGGAAGATCGGGATGATGAAATACTGTGAAATCGCGCGGATGAAGAAAAACGCCCCGATGCTCATGATCTGGTCGAGTTCGACGTTCAACCCGCGCACGATGTCGTAGTCGAGGGGGCCGAGGTAGAGCGTGTAGCGGTCCTCGTCCCTCGTTTTTCCGACGAACGGCATCTCGAGGCCGACTGTGTACGTTTCGGTGAGGCCCTGGTCGGGAGCGGCCGCGCGCGCGCCATCCATGAAGGCTCCCTGGCTTTCTTTCAGCCGTGGAATGATCGCGACGACGAAATATTTGTTCCTGATCGCGGTCCAGGCGACTCGACCCGAGATGTTCTGCTTGACCGGTTCGCCTACGTTTGCAGCATCGATCTCTGTCTCTTCGCCGCCTGAATATGCCGCCGCCTTCGCGAAACTCGCCTCGTCCACGCTGTTGTGCTCGAAGAACCTCAGGCCGTTCTCCCACGCCACGATGTACTTGAAGTTGGAGATGATGTTCTCCATGTTGACGAACTGATAGGAGACGCCCACCTCGTAACTGTCCCCGTGGAACGTCAGCTTCTTTACGATCGAGCTCCGGGCGGTAACCTGCAGGGTGTACACGACCTCAATGGAATCGTCCGGATCGAGGGTGACGGACGAACCGCCCCGGTACGCCGCGGTGAAATAGAGAGACCTGGTATTGATCTGCTTCCCGTCGGCAGTGAGGAAGAAGAGGTTCAGCGCCCCGTTCTCCGAGCGATCGAAATAGTTGAGGGGATAACCGTTCCAGGAGGAGTAGTTCCTGAGCTGCCAGAGGGAGATGCCCCCCCCGAGGGTGGTCAATTCCGTCCTGAACAGCCCGGATTCGACCGTCATGGTCTTCTTCTGTCCGGTCGCGGAGGCCGAGAAGAACTGCCCGAGGGAATCGGGGTCGGATTGCCCGCCCGGGGGCTGAAGGGCGGGGGGCGCGGACCCCCTGGCGACGGCCGTATCGGCCGGGAGGCGCTGTGGCGTGACAGCGGTGGAGTCTGTGCCGGCACCGGGTTGCGGCGGCGGCGGCGCGTTCATGTACATCCAGATCATCAGGACGAGCCCGATGAGAATAAATCCTATGACTGTATTGCGATCCATGCTGAAATCTCAGACTGTGTGATGGAAACCGTTCCGGGCGCCCTCAGGGGACCGGATCGAAACCTCCCGGATGGAGTGGATGACATCGCAGGATCCTCCGGACGGCGTAATAGACACCCCTCAGGAGACCGTGCTTCTCCAGGGCCCCGGCAGCGTAATGCGAGCATGTGGGATGGAACCGGCAATGGTTCCCCGGGATGAGAGGGGAGATGATCCGCTGATAGAAACGGATGAGGCCGAGTAAAACGATCGTCACGTGAATTGTTCTTTAATCTTTTGCAGAAGCCCCGCGATTTCCTCCCGGACGACACCGATGGTGACGGTCCCGGTCGGGACCCGCGTCCTGGGAGACCAGAGGAAGACCACGTTCAGCGTATTGTCGAAGTGCAATCCGGGAGCAAGGAGAATCGATTTATCCAGCCGGTACGACTCCCGGATGAGGCGCTTGAGGCGGTTGCGCACATTCGCTTTGCCGACGGCCTTCGGAACCACGGCCGCCATCCGGACCCCTGGCGGGGATTCAGCGGTAGCGGGGGCGGGAAGGACCAGGCCCTGGATGAAGGCCGAGCGGATCCGGACGCCCCGCTCGAAGATCTGTTCGAAATTCCGTTTACCCCGAATGATCTCCGATTTCTTTAGAGTGCGGCGCAACGCTACGCCCCGGGTTACTTCTCATCGCTGACGGTCAGTTTCCGTCGTCCCTTTTTCCGCCGGCGGGCAAGGACCTTCCTCCCGTCTTTGGATTTCATTCTTTCCCGGAAACCGTGCTTGTTTTTGCGCTTCCGGTTGCTTGGCTGAAACGTGCGTTTCATTTCCTCTGCTCCTGTAAAGGTTACCGGTTAAATGAAAAAAGGATTGTCGCTCACAATCCTTTATTGTGAATCCCCCCGAGTGAATCGCGTTAATATAGCGATTTTCACTTATAAACACAAACTCCTGGAAACGTTATTTCTAATGAATTTTTAATGAATATCAACATTATTTCCCTTGCCAGCGGAGATTTTTCTTCTTATCATGGGGGTCGGGGGAGCCGATTCTTTAATGTTGACAAGATGTGGACAACGCCCGCTATCTTCCACAGACGTCCCTTCTTCATTACTCTTCGAGCCTGGAACACTCTATCAAAATCAGCATTTTTAAGTTTTTTCTTAAAGGTATGGACGAAGTACCATATTTTTATAGTTATCCACTGTCACTGGCTATTCCTGTGAACAACGCTGTGGATAACGTGTGGAAGCAGGTTGCGAGCCTATCGTAAACAATTGTAAAAATTAAACTTACGTAGATGGAATTCGACCATAACAGTGACGATGGCGTAATGATCCCCGCCGAGCCGCCGGCAGCGGATACGATCGCCGTGGAATGCTGGTCGAGATGCCTCGACATCATCCGCGGGAGGGTCAACAGCCAGAGCTATAAGACCTGGTTCGAACCGATCCAGCCTCTCAAGCTCGACGCCGATCGATTTTACCTCCAGGTCCCCAGCCAGTTTTTCTCCGAGTGGCTCGACGAGCATTATGTCCCGCTCATCAAGGAGGTGTTCGCCCAGGTGACCGGGAGGGAGATCGAGGTCCTCTACCTGATCAGGACCGAAGAACGGGATGACATCTCACCGATCGGCGAGAGCGCCGAACCCGGGGCGCCGTCGTTCGACCGGCCCCCGCAGCGTCCGGAACCGGTCAGCGTATCCCTGGGTACGGGGACGATCCAGCGCCCCATCATTCCGTCACTGAACCGCCGGTACACCTTCGAGAACTACATCAAGGGCGAGAGCAACCAGTTTGCCTGCGCAGCGGCCCTTGCCGTGGCGAACAATCCGGGAGGGACGTCGTTCAATCCCCTGGTGATCTACGGGGGGGTGGGACTCGGCAAGACGCACCTGGTGCACGCCATCGGCAACCAGATCCTGAAGGCCGACCCGGCGAAGCGGGTCCTCTACACGTCGAGCGAAAAATTCACGGTGGACTTCGTCGAATCGATCCAGAGGGACACCGTCGGCGAGTTTTCGAACTACTACCGGAGCGTCGACCTTCTCATTGTGGACGACATTCAGTTTTTCTCCGGCAAGGAGAAGACACAGGACACCTTCTTCCACACGTTCAACACGCTCCACCAGCTGGGGAAGCAGATCGTGCTGTCGTCGGATAAACCGCCGAAGGAGCTCAAAGGCCTCAACGAGAGGCTGGTATCGAGGTTCCAGTGGGGCCTGACGGCGGACGTGCAGCCGCCCGACCTGGAGACCCGCATCGCTATCCTCCTGAAGAAAAGTTCGGACGACGGCGTCGAACTATCGCATGATGTCGTGGAATTCATCGCCGCGAACATCACGTCGAATATCCGCGAGCTGGAGGGATGTTTGATCAGCCTGCTGGCCAGGGCATCGCTCGAAAACAAGAAGATCGATCTCGACCTCGCCAGGAACGTCGTCCGTTCCATCGTCGGAGAAGTGAAGACGCATATTACGATCGACGAGATCCAGCGCACGGTGTGCGATCACCTCTCCATCCCACCCGACCTCCTCCGGGCGAAAACCCGCAAACAGGAGATCGTCACCGCGCGGCAGATCGCGATGTACCTCTCGAAGGAACTGACGAACTCCTCATTGAAAACAATCGGACTCCATTTCGGCGGCCGGGACCACAGCACGGTGATCCACGCCTACCAGACGATCGAAGACTCGATGAAGGAAGACCAGAAGATGAAATCGATGGTCCAGCAGCTGAAATCGAAACTGGAGATCGGCCAGCGATAAAAGAGATGGGCGAGCCGGGCGGGCCAGGCAGCACAACCCGGCCATGCGTCGGGTTTTCTGTTGATAAGACGTTGACGGGCGCCCTCCAATCGGTGGATGGGTTGTGACTCCCCATCTCATAACCCGTGCATTTATCCACAGATCCCAGGAATCGTGGATAACCGACGTATCTGTCAAGAGCATATCCACATCTTTCCCACACGCAAATCGCCGATATTTAAGCCAGTTCAGCAAAAATTGGACTTATTAACATTTCCACACCCCTTATAGATCATCTTCTACTTATTCTTTCCTAACATATATATATATAAGATAGTTAGGGTGAAAAAGGCATTGGAAGTCTCCTCTTTTTATTGTACATTAGAGTTCCATATTCAACCCAGATTTTTCATCTAATCCAGGGCCACAAACATGAAATTTTCCGTCCCGGTCGCCGAACTCCAGAAACATTTTGGAAACGTCGGATCAGTCATTCCCACACGGTCAACCCTCCCGATTCTTGAAAACTTCCTCTTCGAGGTCACGGGAAACAAACTGAAAATCATCGGGACCGACCTGGATACGGCGATGACTGTGAGCGTCTCCATCAATGGGATGAAGGATGGAAAGATGGCGGTTCCCGCGAAACGGCTGATGGATACCGTACGCGCGCTTCCCCCCGGCAACATCACATTCACGGGAGAAGGCGCGTCGAATAAAATTTCTCTCGTCACGGAAAACGGTGAATATAAACTCACGGGCGAGTCGAGCGACAATTTCCCGACGATTCCGGACGTCAAAGGCGGCATGGAATTTTCCGTGAAGGACGACGTTCTCCGGCGGCTGGTCAACAATACGATCTTCGCCGTGAGCAACGACGAGTTGAGGCCGGCGATGACGGGAATTTACTTCCAACTCTCGGGGAAGGAAGTGCGGGCGGTCTCGACCGACGGCCACAGGCTGGTACGGATCATCAACACCGGAATCGACACCGGGAAGACCACGAGGGACATCATCGTCCCCGCGAAAGCGATGCAGTCGGTGGCAAAAGCGGTGAGCGACGGCGAATGTAAAATCACCCTCGACGACAAGCACGCCCTCTTCTCGTTCGGAACGACCACGCTCACCACGAGACTCATCGAGGAAAAATACCCCAACTACGAAAGCGTCATCCCCTCGGACAACACCAGGGACCTCCGCCTGAACACGGGGGACTTCCTGGCGTCCATCAGGAGAACCTCGCTCTATGCGAACAGCGCGACACACCAGGTCCGCCTGTCGCTTTCGAAGAACACCCTGATCGTCTCGGCTGAGGACGCGGATTTCGGCAGTGAGGCGAAGGAGACGGTCAAGTGTGAATATTCATCCGACGCGATGGACATCGGCTTCAACTCCGGATACCTGGTCGACGTGATGAACCACGTCGAGACCGGGGAGGCCGTCATCCACCTGAGCAACGCCACGAGGGCGATCATCATCGAGCCCGCGAAGCAGAAGGACGGGGAGAATATCATCATGCTGGTCATGCCCGTACGGCTGAGCTCCTGAAAGCCCGCCGATTAATGCATCTTTCGACGCTCTATCTTAAAAATTTCCGGAACCATACACTCACCTCGATCGACTGCGGCCGGGGAATCAATTTCCTCCTGGGAAACAACGGCCAGGGGAAGACAAACGTGGTCGAAGCCATTTCCTATCTCTGCCTCACGAAGAGTTTTTACGCGGGATCGGACACCCTCGTGCTGAGGTTCGGGGAGGGAATGTTCGAAATCGAGGGAACGCTGGTGTCCGACGAGGGAAGACCGCACGAGATCCGGGTCGCCTACCTCCGGGAGAACAATGAAAAATACTTCATGGTCAACCGGCGCAGGATCGAGCCGCTCTCGTCGGTCATCGGGAAATTTCCCATAGTGATCTTTTCGCCGGAGCACGGCGGGATCACCACGGGAGGACCGGCCGGGAGGAGGAAGTTCCTCGACCTGGTGGTCTCGCAGTCGAGCGGTTCGTATTTCCAGACCATTCTCGATTACCGAAACGTCCTGAAGCAGAGGAACCGGGTGCTGCTCGACATGAAGCTGAACCGCGCCGGCGGGCCGGGGCTGCTCGACGCGTGGGACGAACAGCTGGTCCGGCTGGGGTGCGCCATCTGGGCGAAGAGGAGGTCGTTCATCGCGGAGTTCGAACCGATCGTCCGGTCGGTCTACTCCCGCTTCGTGGACGGGGGGCGGGAGGAACCGTCGCTCGTCTACCGGCCGCTCAACTTGGAGGAATTGCCGGAATCGCCCGACGAAGCCGCCGGGGCGTTCAGGAGGGAACTGCGGGAAAAGGAGAACGTCGAGAAGAGGTTCGGCACGACGCTCGTCGGCCCGCACAGGGACGAGGTGACGTTCGTGCTCAACGGCCTCGAGATGCGCAGCTTCGCTTCCCAGGGGCAGCACAAGACGTTCGTCATCTCGCTCAAGCTGGCGGAGTTCCTTTATCTCAGGAGCCGGTGCGGCGAAACGCCTCTCCTCCTGCTCGACGACGTCTTCGCCGAGCTCGACGACGAGAGGACGGCGAAGGTCATCGGATACATCGAAAACATCGGACAGGCGTTCCTGACCTCCACGCACCGGCAGCTGATCGACTCGTGGAACCTGGGGCGCGAGGAATGCCGGTGTTTCCTGATCGAGGGGGGAGCGGTCGCCGAGCAGAAGGCCGTCCACCATGCATGAAAAACCAGTCCCCGAAACGGCTCGGCGATCTCATACCGGCGCTCCTGGAGAAGCTGGGCCTCTCGAAAGGCATCCACGACCGGCTGGTGCTGGAACGGTGGCCGGAGATCGTGGGACCCAAAATTGCAGAAGTCACGGTGGCCGAACGGATCCGTGACGGTAAACTCTGGGTAAGCGTCAGCCACCCGACGTGGAGGAACGAGCTGACGTTCATGAAGCGGGAACTGATCGGCAGGCTCAACGCCGCGATGGGTGAAGAAGTCGTCAAGGACATCATTTTCAGATAAGGGTACCGGCGGGAATCATGGGAAAATCGGACGATAAAGCGAAACAGCCGCAGAAGAAGAACGGCGACTACACGGCCCAGGATATCACCGTCCTGAAGGGCCTCGAGCCGGTGCGGCAGCGGCCCGCGATGTACATCGGCGACATCTCGGCCAGGGGCCTGCACCACCTGGTCTACGAGGTGGTGGACAACTCGATCGACGAAGCCCTCGCCGGCTACGCGAAGAACATCAGCGTGAGCATCAACAAAAACGGCTCCGTCACGGTGATCGACGACGGCCGCGGCATCCCAACCGGGATCCATGTCGGCGAGAAACGCTCGGCGCTCGAGGTGGTAATGACCGTGCTCCACGCCGGCGGAAAGTTCGACAAGAACACCTACAAGGTGTCGGGCGGCCTTCACGGAGTGGGCGTGTCGGTCGTGAACGCGCTCTCGGAGTACCTCGAAGTCGAAGTGAAGCGCGAGGGGAAGACCTGGTTCCAGCGCTACCGCAAGGGGAAGCCGGACGGCGACGTGAAGGTGACCGGCAAGGCGGACGCGAAGCAGACCGGAACGAAGGTCACGTTCCTTCCCGACGGCAGCATTTTTAAAAACCGCACGTACAAATTCGAGACGATTGCGGAGCGCCTCCGCGAACTGGCGTTCCTCAACCCCGACGTGAAATTACGCATCATCGACCTGCGCGAGGGCGAGGAGCAGGAGGAAGTCTTCCATTTCAAGGGGGGGATCACCGAGTTCGTGAAGTACATCGACTCCACCCGCCCCTCGATCATGAAGAAGGCGTTCTACGCGAAGGGATCCGACAAGGACGAGGGAGGCCGCCCGGTGGAAGCGGAAGTCGCCCTCCAGTACAACGGCCAGTTCAACGAAAACGTCTTCTCCTACGTCAATAACATCAATACGATGGAGGGGGGCACGCATCTCGTCGGATTCCGGACGGCGCTCACCCGCTCCCTCAACAGCTACGCCTCGAAAAACAACCTCGTGAAGGAGAACGGCGTCCAGCTCACCGGCGACGATTTCCGCGAGGGGCTCACCGCGGTGCTGAGCGTGAAAGTGCAGGAGCCCCAGTTCGAGGGGCAGACGAAAACGAAGCTGGGCAACAGCGAGATCAGGGGCATCATCGAGGGGATCGTGAGCGACCAGCTCAACGCCTGGCTCGACCAGAACCCCGGCGACGCGAAGCGGATCATCGAAAAATGCCTCCGCGCGGCCGAGGCGAGGGAGGCGGCCCGCAAGGCGCGCGACCTCACCCGGAGGAAGAACGCTCTCGATTCGTCGAGCCTTCCGGGCAAGCTCGCAGACTGCTCCATCAACGATCCGGAGCACTGCGAGCTCTACATCGTGGAGGGCGACTCCGCGGGCGGCAGCGCCAAGCAGGGGCGCGACAGGCGCTTCCAGGCGATCCTGCCCATCAAGGGAAAGATCCTGAACGTGGAGAAGGCGCGTCTGCACAAGATCCTCGAGAACGAGGAGATTCGCTGTATTTTCACGGCCATCGGCGCCGGGGTGGGAGAGGACTTCGATGCCGCCCGCATCCGGTACCACAAGATCATCGTGATGTGCGACGCCGACGTGGACGGTTCCCACATCAGGACGCTCCTGCTGACCCTCTTTTTCCGTTACATGAAGGAGCTGGTGGAGCTCGGGCACATCTACATCGCCCAGCCGCCGCTCTATAAACTGAAAAAGGGGAAGCAGGAGGCGTACGCGTACGACGACGATGAGCGCGACGACATCATAAAAAGGCTGAAAAACGAGAAGAAAAAAGACGGTGCCAGAGAGGCCGGCGGGGAAGAGGAAGCACAGCCGTCGGCTGCGGCGGAAGGGGAAACGCCCGTTGTCACGCAGGGCGGCGTGCTCATCTCGCGCTTCAAGGGCCTCGGCGAAATGAACCCCGAGCAGCTCTGGTCGACGACCATGAACCCGGAGACGCGCACCATCCTCCAGGTCTCGATCGAGAACGCGGCCGATGCCGACCGCACCTTCTCCATTTTAATGGGCGACGAGGTGGAGCCGCGCCGCGACTTCATCGAAAAGAACGCGAAATACGTCCGGAACCTGGACGTCTGAAAAACATATGGCCATCACCAGCGAAAAAATAGTCCCCGTCGATATCGAAGACGAGATGAAGGGCTCCTACATCGATTACGCGATGAGCGTGATCGTCGCCAGGGCCCTCCCCGACGTGCGCGACGGACTCAAGCCGGTCCACCGGCGGGTCCTCTTTGGCATGAGCGAGCTGGGACTGGCGAGCAACCGGGCGTACAAGAAGAGCGCGAGGATCGTCGGCGAGGTGCTCGGCAAGTACCATCCCCACGGCGACTCGGCCGTGTACGACACGATGGTCCGAATGGCACAGGACTTTTCCCTCCGCTACCCGCTCGTCGACGGCCAGGGCAACTTCGGCTCGGTCGACGGCGACTCGCCCGCGGCGATGCGGTACACCGAGGTGCGGTTATCGAAAACCGCCGAGGAGATGCTGAGGGACCTCGAGAAAAACACAGTCAATTTCGCGCCCAACTTCGACGACACGCTCAAGGAGCCGACGGTCCTCCCGGCGCTGGTGCCGAACCTCCTGGTGAACGGAACGTCGGGCATCGCGGTGGGCATGACCACGAACATCCCCCCGCACAACCTCACCGAGGTCGTGGACGGCTGCGTAGCGGTGATCGATCTGCCGTCCCTCCCCGAGGAAAAACTGCTCAAAATCATCAAGGCGCCCGATTTCCCGACCGGCGGCATCATCTACGGGTACGAGGGCGTGAAGGAGGCCTACAAGACCGGCCGCGGCAGGATCGTGGTGCGGGCGAAGGCCACCATCGAGACCGGCAGGGGCGAGCGGCAGTCGATCGTGGTGACCGAGATCCCCTACCAGGTGAACAAGGCGTCGCTGATTGAAAAAATCGCCGACCTCGTCCGGGACAAGAAGATCGAGGACATCTCCGACATCCGGGACGAGTCGGACAGGGACGGCATGCGGATGGTGATCGAGCTGAAGCGCGACGCCAACGCCCCGGTGGTGCTGAACAACCTGTACAAGCACACGCAGATGCAGACCACCTTCGGGGTGATCGCGCTCGCGCTCGTGGAGGGAAGGCCGCAGATCCTCACACTTCGGCAGATGATCGACCACTTCCTCAAGCATCGCAACAACGTGGTCGTCAGGCGCGCGAAACACGAACTGGACGAAGCGGAGAAGAGGGCCCACATCCTCGAGGGCTACATCATCGCGCTGGACAACATCGACGAGATCATTCGATTGATAAAGAAGTCGAAGGACGTCCCCGCGGCCCAGGAAGGGCTCATGAAGAAGTTCGGGCTCTCCGAGATCCAGGCGAAGGCAATCCTCGACATGAGGCTCCAGAAGCTCACCGGCCTGGAGAGGAAAAAGGTCGAAGAGGAGTACAAGGAGGTCATTCAATTGATAGAGCGCCTCCGCTCGCTCCTTGCCAGCAAGAAGCTCCAGATGCAGATGATCAAAGACGAGCTCCTCGATCTGAGGAAGAAGTTCGGCGACCATCGGCGCACCGAGATCGTGTACAAGGCGGAGGAATTCAGCGTCGAGGACATGATCGCCGAGGAGGACGTCGTTATCACCATAAGCCACACCGGCTTCATCAAGCGGACGCCGGTGTCGGGCTACAGGCGCCAGGCGCGCGGCGGGCGCGGGGTCATGGGCGCCTCGACGCGCGAGGACGACTTCGTCGAGCACATGTTCATCGCCTCGACGCACAATTATATTATGTTCTTCACCGACGCCGGGCGCTGTTACTGGCTGAAGGTGCACGAGATCCCGGAGGCGGGGCGGGCCGCGCGCGGGAAGGCCATCGTCAACCTGATTTCCATTGTACAGGGCGAAAACATCGCCTCGTTCGTCCCCGTCCAGGAGTTCGCCGACGACAGGTTCATCGCCATGGTGACGCAGAAGGGGCTCGTCAAGAAAACGCGCCTCTCGGAATATTCCAACATCCGCCGCAACGGCATCACCGCGATCGCCATGAAGAAGGGCGACCGCCTCGTGGACGTGAAGCTCACCGACGGCAAGCACAACATCGTTATCGGCACGAAACACGGCATGGCAATACGCTTCGACGAGTCGGAGGCCAGGCCGATGGGACGCACAGCGGCGGGAGTACGCGCCATCAACCTCGGGAAGAGCGACATCGTGGTGGGTGCCGTGGCGGTGAGGAGGGAGAAGACTTCCATCCTGGTGGCCTCCGAGCACGGCTTCGGCAAGCGCAGCGCTCTGGAGGAATACCGCGTCAGCCACAGGGGCGGCAAGGGCATCTTCACGCTGAAGGCTACGGAGAAGACCGGGACAATGGTCGCGATCAAGGAGGTGCTCGAGAACGACGACATCGTGCTCGTCACGGCGAAGGGCATCATCATCCGCCAGCCGGCGAAGTCCGTCCGGCTCTCGGGGAGAAACACGCAGGGAGTGCGGCTGATCAGGCTGGAGCCGGGCGATCACACGGCGGCAGTGGCGATCGTGAGGTCGGAGGAAGAGGAGGCCGCTGAGAAAGAGGCCGAAAGCGCCCGGATGACGCCCGACGAACAGACGGGCGGGGCGCCGTCGAAACCGCAGGCTAAACCGCAAGAGAATCCTGCGAAGCCCGGCCCGTCGAAGAAGAACTAGAACGTCAGCGTCACGCTCCCGATCGCCATCCGGCCGATCAGCGACCCTCCGAAAATCTCGTAGTGCTCCCTGTCGAGCAGGTTGGTCAGGTTGATCCCCGCGCTGATATTCTGCGTGAACCGGTAAGCGGCCGCCAGGTTCACCAAAGTGTATGCGTAAATCCTCCCCTGGTAAATCCCCGCGGCCCAGTTGAACGACGGAACGTACTTCACCGAAAGGTTCACGCTCAGCCCCGCCGTCCCGCGGTAGGTGATCCCGGCGTTGACCTTGTTCTTCGGGGCATTGGGGATGAGGATGTCCTTGCTGCTTTTTTCGATGACGCTGAAATCGAACCAGGCGTAGTTCGCGTCGAAGATCCATGAATCGCCCGCGTAATAGTTCAACGCGACCTCCGCCCCCCTCTCAGTCACCTTTCCCGCGTTGTTATACGACCATATGGCCCGCAGGACGCTGTCGCCGGGGAGGATGACCGGCTCGGGATAGTTCGGATGGACTCCCGGCGCGAGGTCGGTGATGAAGTCCCTCAGGATATTATAGTAGCCGTCGACCGTCACGAAGAGGCTCTTCTCGAGTATCCCCTTATATCCCAGCTCGAACCCCGTGATCTTCTCGACCTTGAGGGCCTCGTTGCCGTGGTATGCGAAATACGACTTGAGACTCGTGTAGGGGTTGGTGGCCGTCCTCATCACGTAGAGGAAGAGTTCGGAATGGTTGGGGGCCTGGAACGCCTGGTTGAACGTCGCCCGGAACGTGTGGTTGTTGTCCGCCGACCAGACCGCCGCGAATTTCGGTGAAAACCGGGCGTCGTGGAGGGTGCTGCGGTCCCACCGCACAGCGCCGGTGAATTTCAGCGCCGGCGCGGCCGTGTATTCGATCTGCGAGTAGACACCCGTCATGTTGTCGGCGTGTTCCTCCCGCATCAGGGTCCCTCGGGTGTTGATGTTCTGGTACCTGAAGGACGCGCCGGTTATGATATAAAACCGCTCGCCGTCTCCCAGTCCCGTCCTGTACTGCACCTCGGCCTGGCTGATGGCCGATTTCTCGATCAGCGGGAGGCCGCTCGAGAGAGAGAGCTGGGGGTCGCGCGAATCGCGTCCCGCCACCCAGAGCTGGGCGTAAAAATTCGTGTTGGAATAGTTGATCCTCCCCCAGGGCTTCAGCGCCTTCGGCACCTGCACGCGCCCGATGCCGGTCACGAACACCTCGTTCTCCACCTGCGTCAGGCCGCCCTCGACCGTCGCGACCGCGCCGCCCCGCAGGTCCCGGTCGATCCGGAGCGAACCGTACGAGGAAGCCACGCGGCCGGGGATCAGGCTCGCCTCTTCATTGTTCAGGATCGTGAAGCCGTCGTACTCGAAGTTGAGGTTCTTCCGGTCCACCGACCGGCTCTTCCCCTGCGAGCGCCCGAGGTTCATCTTGTAGCTCCAGATCCCCCTGGCGGCCGCGTACCGGAGGTCTGTCCGGAAGTATTCGCGCTCGCCGCCGGCGAGGGTGAGCTTGGTGCCGGCGATTTCGTGGGGGGGTTCGGACATAATATTGATCACCCCGTTGAAGGCGTTCGCGCCGTAGAGCGCCGAGCTGGGCCCGCGGATCAGTTCGATCTTGCCGAGGTCTTCGACCGGGACGGAGAGCCCGTTCCACTCCTGCGCGCCCAGGAACGCGATCGCAAGGTCGCGGCCGTCGAGGAGGACGATGAGCCGGCGGTTGAGCGAGCTGTTGAATCCCCTCGTGTTCACGTTGAAATCGTGCAGGCCGCTCTGGACGATGTCCACGCCGGGCTGGGTCTCGAGGAGCTTCGGCGCCTGCCCCGACCCGCCGAGTAATTTAATTTGCGCAGGTTCGATCACCGACACCGCCGACGGCGCTTCCGTGAGGCGCTCCTTCCGCAAGGATGCCCCGTAGACAACGACCTCGTCGATGGAGACGGAGGATTCCTTCAGCGTGAAGTCCATCGATGATTCCCGGTCGGCGTCGATGGTTATCCCGGGGCGTACCTCGGGCTCATACCCGATGAGAGAGGCCTGGACGTCGTAGACGCCGGGCGGGATCCCCCCGATCAGGTAACTCCCGTCTTCGGTGCTGGCGGCGCCGAGTGTCGTCCCCACGATCATGATGTTGACATAGGGGAGCGGCGCGCCGGATCTGCTGTCGGTGACTTTTCCGCGGAGTGCGCCCCCGGGTGCGGTGACCGCGGCGGCGGTAAGGTGCAGGGTTACAATGAGAGTCAGTAATAAAGGCCGTACGGGTAGAACGTACGGCCTTCCTGAGCGATTTCGGAGCGACATCAGAAGTTCTTGTCCTTCAGCGTCCTGAAGTGCCCGAGGTTTTCCGTGTCCTGGGCGATGAGCACCTGGACGGGTCCGATGCCCTTCCGAAGCCAGAGCCTCGACGTGGTCGCGTTGTCCACGATCACCGCGCTGTTGACGCTGATCCGCCTCCAGGTCCGGAACCGGATCGTTTCGTACCTGTCATGTGCGGCGGAGCTGTCGGTGATCACCTCGCCTCCCTCGACAATCCCGTGGATTTCGAGACGGATGCTGCTGGTGCCAAGGCTGTCGAGATAGGTAGAATCGAGAGCGGTCCACGTGCCGCCGATCCCGAGTTCCGGTTTGGCGATGGAGAGGACGCGGACGGTGTCGGTGCGCTCGATGTTGAACGCCCTGAAGAAAGGTCCGAGCGTCTGGGCGAAGAAAAATTCCCCCGTGATGTTGTTCTTGACGATCAGGAGGTTCCGTGCGACCAGGATTTCGCCGAGCGTGGGGTGGATCAGCCGCGTCGAATCGACGATGACCGTCGAGCCGGGGAGCGGTCCCGCCGGACCGATCGTCCAGACCGTCTGGTACCGGCCCGTGGGGTCTGGGAGCGTGGCGCCGGACGTCGCGATCGCGTATCCGGCGTACGTGAACTTATTCCCCGCGGCGATGGGGAAGAGGTCGTCGGTGATCGCGCCGCTCACGGAAATCGAAACCGTCGCAGATCCCGAAGCCGCGTCATTGACCGTGACGGTGGTGAAGCCCCCGTCGACGCCGTGGAGGTTCAGGCTGCTCCCGGAAACCGACGCCGTCGCGACGGACGTGTCGGAACCGGCGGAGATCGAATATGGCGTGGTACCGCCGGAGATCGTGACGACGATGTCGACGCCGGGCGCGACCGTGATGGTCACGGAGCTGACGGAAAATCCGGCCGGCGGTCCGGTGGCATCTTCGGTGCAGCCGGGCACGAGGAAAAGAACGGTCAGGGATATGATGGCGAAGGTTACAAGAATCTTCTTCATGATGACGGTCCTAAAAAAATGTGAGTGGTGGAGTCGCCGGAAGATAGCGATTGAAAAAAAGAGTTGCAAACGGGGCCTTTCGGGGGGCAGCCGATGTCGCGGATCCGTTGCATATCAGGGCCCTTCTTGCTACATTGCCCTACCTTTTCCGCAAAAATCTTCCATGAAAACGCATCTTCTTGACGGAAATTCACTCACGGTCGGCGACGTGCATCGCCTGTCCGTCTCCGGAATGAAAATCGGCATTTCGCCGGCGGCTAAAAACAGAATGCGCGCTTCGCGCCGGCTGGTGGAAGATTGGATAGAACGCGGCGAAACGATCTACGGCGTCACCACCGGTTTCGGCGAGCTGGCCACGGTCAGGATCGGGAGGGACAACATCGAACAACTCCAGCTCAATCTCATCCGCAGCCATTCCGCGGGCACGGGGGAGCCTCTGCCGGAGGAGATCGTGCGCGCGATGATGGTGCTGAGGCTGAACGCCCTTGCGAAAGGCTTCTCGGGGATCCGCGTGGAGACCACGGAATTTCTCGCAAAGATGTACAACAGGGGGATCATCCCGGTGATACCCTCCAGGGGTTCGGTCGGGTCGAGCGGCGACCTCGCCCCGCTCTCCCATCTGGTCCTCGCGATGATCGGGGAGGGGATGGTGACCCGGGAGGGCCGCGAAATGCCAGCGGCGCGGGCAATGAAACTCGCCGGGTTAAAGCCGGTCCGGCTCACCGCGAAGGAAGGGCTCGCGCTCGTCAACGGAACGCAGATGATGGCGGCGATCGGCTGCATCGGGACGGCGGAAGCGGAAACGCTCTGCCGTGTCGCCGACATCGCCGGCGCCATGAGCACCGAGGCCTTGAGGGGGAGCGACACCGCTTTCGACGACCGCATCCACGCGCTGCGGCCGCACCCGGGACAGCGGGCGAGCGCCGTCAACCTGAGAAAACTCATGGCCGGGAGCGAGATCAGGGAATCGCACCGGTACGGGGATGCGCGCGTCCAGGACGCCTACTCCATCCGCTGCATGCCGCAGGTGCACGGCGCCACGAGGGACACCGTCCGGCACGCGAAGGAGATTTTTACCATCGAGATTAACTCCGCCACCGACAACCCGCTGATCATCCCCGCCGACGGGGCGCACCTGGAGGGGGGCAACTTTCACGGCCAGCCGCTCGCGCTGGCGCTCGATTTCCTCGCGATCGGCCTCGCGGAGCTCGCGAACATCTCCGAGCGGAGGATTGAGAGAATGGTGAACGGGCACCTGAGCGGCCTCCCGAAGTTCCTCTCGGAGAACAGCGGGCTGAACTCCGGCATGATGCTCGCGCAGTACACCGCCGCGTCGCTGGTGTCGGAGAACAAGGTGCTTGCGCATCCCGCCAGCGTGGACTCGATCCCGACATCCGCCAACCAGGAAGACCACAACAGCATGGGTTCGGTTGCCGCCCACAAACTCCGGCAGGTGCTGAAGAACGTCCGCGCGGTGCTCGCGATCGAACTGATGGTCGCGGCGCAGGGGCTCGACATGGCGAGGCCGCACCCGCGGACCGGCAAACCGATGAAGTCGGGCCGGGGCGTCGAGGCGGCGCACAGGCAAATCCGCGACCGGATACCGCGGCTCAGGCAGGACAGGGTCCTGTCGGGGGACATCGCCGCGTCGATCGCCCTGCTCGGGGAAATGACGCTGGTGCGGGAAGTGGAAAAAAGCGTCGGACCGCTGAAGTGAGCGGGGAATCCGGCGGTCACCGGACGACGATGCCGCGATGAAGAAGCATTTAATAGTGTTCGCCGTTTCCGCGGCGGCGGTCTTCCTGGGAAGCTGCGCGTCGTCGAAGGAAACGTCCGTCACGCGGTTCCCGGCGCCGGCCGAAACACCCCGACCGACTGAAACCGAACCGGAAAATGCCCCGTCCCCGTACGCCACGTTCGGGTATCTCATCCAGAACGAAAACTGCAAGTGCCCGGAATTCTCCTCGTCCGACCGTACATACCCGGTCAGCTACCGGTTCGAGGCGTCGTACAGGATGCAGGAGGGTTTTTTCACGAGCATCAGGATCCGGATCGACAACCGGAGCGCCGACACGCTCTTCCTCGACCCCGGCGCCGTCATGGTCTCGTCGAAAAACATCGATTACCAGTACAACAACAAGTTCATCCCTCTCCCCGACATGGTCATTCCCCCGGGAGACTCGGAGGACCTCAACCTGGACGGCAAAGAGGTGACGACGTCGCCGACGTGGAGAAAGATCGCGGGCGAACAGCTGACGCTGACCCTGAAGGGGCTGAGGCTGGGGGAGAAGATCCTGGGTACGCAAGCAATCACATTTGTCCCCGAAAACCCCCTTCTGAAAGAACCCGACTGACCTTGAGTCATTCGGCGGATTTTCGTATCGTACAGTCATCAGTCCATCATTATTCGGGTGCCTTTTGATAAGATTGTTCCGGTCCTTCCTTCACGGCTTCTGCCTCACCCTGACGTTCGTCTCCCTCTCCGTTTCAGCCGGGCTCACGCTTGTCGGCCGCCTTGACAACAAGCACGGTACGACGAGCGGCGTATCGTATTCAGGATGCTGGGGCTACGTCGCGCCCGACGGCAGGGAATACGCCATCCTGACAACCGCGACCGGAACGGCGATCATCGACATCACCGATACTTCGGACATTCGCGAGATTGACCACATTTCCGGACCGACCTCACTCTGGAGAGAAGTGCGAACCTACCGGGACCGGCTCTACGTGGTAACTGAAGCAGGGGGCGGGACGCAGATCATCGATCTCTCACAGCTCCCCGATACGGCGTTCCTCATCAAGTCGGTCATCTACACGAGCGGAGCGAAGAACACGTCACGCTCTCACACTATCGAAATCTTCGACGGCTATATGTACCTCAATGGCTGCGCGACCTGGGGAACGGTTGCCCAGCGCGGCGCGGTGATCTTCAGCCTTGCCGATCCCGATAACCCGGCGTTCGTTGGGGAGTACTCGCCCAATTACTTCCACGACTCGTACGTCCGGAACGACACGATCTTCGGCGCCTCGATCTACTCGGGAGGCGGGATCTACATCGCCGACATCACCAACAAAGCCGCCCCGGTCGCGATCGGGAAGATCAGCTACACCGGCAGCGGCACCCATAACGTCTGGACGACGACAGACGGCGCCTTCGTTATCTCCACCGATGAGATCGGAAGCACGCAGAAAAATCTGAAGTTCTGGGACCTGAGCACGCTTCCCACCGTCCCCACCGTTCCCGCGTCGACGTATGCGGTCAATCCCGTCGACATCGGACACAACGTGTTCGTGCGGGGAAACTACGCTTATGCGGCGTGGTATACGGCCGGCATCGCAGTGGCGGACATCAGCGACCCGACCTCCCCCTTCACCGCCGATACGTACGATACCTCCACGTTGCCCGCCGGATACGACGGCGTCTGGGCGGTGTATCCTTTCTTCTGGTCGGGGAAGGTGATCGCCGGAGATATGCAGAACGGGCTCTACGTCTTTACCTTCGATTCCCTCCTGGCGAGGACGCCGGTGTCGCTCATTGAACCGGCCGATTCGACGTTTCTCGCGGACACCCTCCAGACCCTGTTCAGGTGGACCCGGGCGGCCGACAACAACCGCGATCCCCACACCTACCGGCTCGTGATCGAGGGGGCTTCATACGACACCACGATCGATGCCGGTACCGACACGTCGTTCCTCTTCACCGACGTCGTGTCGATGGGTATGGGATCCTTCTCCTGGTACGTCCTGACCGTGGACGAGGTCAACGCGATTTCCACTCAGGATACGTTCTTGTTGACGAAGCCATTTGTGACGGTGACCGGTCCGAACGGCAGCGAGGACCTGCTCATCGGGTCGATCCGTACGATCTCGTGGAGTGCGGATGCCGACACCGTCGAAATTTCATATTCCACCGACTCCGGATCGTCGTGGACGGCCATGGCATCCGTATCCGCGATCCCCGACACACTCGACTGGGAAGTGCCGGATGCTCCGACCCTCAATGGACTCCTGAGGATCAGAAGCCTCGCGGACAGTTCGGTCGTCGATCTCAGCGACGGGCCGTTCGTCATCTACGCAGCGGCCGTGCCGATCGAGGAGGGGTGGAACCTCCTTTCGGTGCCGTCCACACCGCTCGATCCGTCGCCGGCGGCCAATTTTCCGGCGGCGACATCCGCTCCGTACCGGTACGACGGCGGTTACAGCGCCGCGGGAACCCTCTCGCCGGGGTCGGGCTACTGGATCAAGCACGGTGCCGCGTCGGTCGGGAAAAGCGTGGGAACATTATTGCTCGATGATACCATCGCGGTCCTCGAAAAATGGAACATCGTGGGCTCGCTCTCACGACCGGTGGATGTTTCGTCGGTCCAGAAAGAGCCGGGCACGATGACGGTCACAGACTTTTACGGTTACTCTCCGATCAGCGGATATTACACGGCCGATACTATCTGGCCTGGGGCGGGATACTGGGTGAAATGTTCAGAGCCGGGCGGACTGATCGTGAGTGCGGACGGTCCGTCCTCAGCCCCGAAGGGGAGAGCCCCCGATGCTGCGTCGCCGGAACGGTTGAACGTCCTCGAGTTCACCTCCGAAGGGAAAACGCGTACGCTGCGGTTCACCGCCGATGCGGCGGCGGCCGGCGAGGCGCTGGCGCACGGGCTTCCACCGCCGCCCCCGGGCGGCGACCTCGATGTCCGCTACCAGGACGGGACCTCCGTCCGTTTCGGCGTGAGTGAATCGCCGGCGCGGATACTCGTAAGAGGGGGGTCGGGAGAGGTCGAGATCCAGTTGAAGACCGGTGCCGGAAATTCCCGTCGTTACAAGCTCACCGCTGTGACGCCCGGAAATACGGGCAGGTCGTATCTTCTCTCGGCGGCGCCGGTGAGGATCGAGGCATCCGGCGGGATCTTCCTGCTCGAGGCAGCGGAGGCGTTCGCCCCGGCCGAATACCGGCTGCATCAGAACCATCCGAACCCGTTCAATCCCACGACCGTCATCGGCTACGATCTTCCTGCCGAGACGCGGGTGCGTCTGGAGATTTATACGCTGATCGGCGAAAAGGTGGTAACGCTGGTGGATGAGGTGCAGGAGGCAGGATCGAGGTCGGTGGAATTCAACGGTGCCGCGCTTCCGAGCGGCACGTACTTCTATAGATTGAACGCCGGCAGCTTTATGCTGGTGGGGAAGATGCTCCTGGCGCGGTAACGCCGGGAGTATAGTGGCACCGGGGCACGGTTACCCCGGGAGCGGGCAGCGTCCGGGAGATGATGACGCCGGACTACATCACGCCGATGCGCCGTCTGGCCAGGTCGAGATAGGGACTGGCGGGATAGGTGTCGAGCAATTTCTGATATTCGGTTTTCGCCCTTGCCATCTCGCCCATCCGCGAGTAACAGCGCGCAATCATGACCTGCGAGTCGTCCTTCTTGTTCGACCACTCGAATTCCAGCACCTCGTCGAAACGCGCCACCGCCTCCTGGTAGCGCTTCAAGGCGAAGAACGATTCCCCGATCCAGTAATGGCAGTTGTCGTTCAGAGGATCGGGCATGCCCGCGGCGAGCAGCGCCTCGAAGGCGGCAATCGCATCCTCGTACCGGCGGTCCATGTATTTCCGCAGGGCGTCCCTGTAGGCGCCCTCGATCTTTCCCTTCCCCGGGACCGACTTTGCGCGCTCGAGCTCGGTCCGGATCAGATCGATCTGCTTCTCGAGTTCGACGGCCCGGAAGTTTGCGGTCTCCAGGCTCTTCTCCAGATCGCCCACCCTGGACTTCAGTTTCCCGTTGTCCGTTTTCAGGGCCTGGTTCTCTTTCTGGAGATTGTCAAGGGCAACCTGTTTTTCGGCGAGCGAAGCTTCCAGCTCCCTGGTGTTGCCGCACCCCTCAAGCACGACGAGGGTCGAAAAGACGATGATCAGGTAGGCAAGAAACTGTTTCACATCTACACCCGGCATAGTGGGGCAATGTTTTCCGAAACGCGGGAGCAATTTAGAGAAATCAGCATGGAAAATCAAGACGGGGAATGACGGGGACCACACGGGAACCCTCGTATGTCCTATTGTTATTCACTACCCAATTTTCTATATTTTTCGATGAATATGCCGAAAAAACAAATACTCCGGGGATTTTCCCTCGGGTTCTTCATTATCCTCGGCCTTCTGTTCCAATCGTGTTCCGGACAGAAGGAAGCCGCCCCGCCCCAGGTGTCCTCCGAAAACCGGGAGCTGGCGCTGCAGTATTTCCTGGCCGGCTCGATGGCCGACCAGAAGGGGGACCACGCCAAGGCCGTCCTCGAGTACCAGGACGCGCTGAAATACAAGCAGGACCCCGCCATCTATCACGCGATCTCGAAAGACTACTCCATCCTCGGGAAGCACGACCTGGCGATCCAGAACGCGAAGGAAGCGATCCGGCTGGAAGAGGACAACGTCAGGTACCGACAGGCTCTGGCCGAGATTTACCTCCATGCCAGCAACCTGGACGGGGCCGTCGGGCAGTACGAGCAGATCGTCCGGCTCGATTCCACCGACAGGACGACCCAGATGAACCTCGCGCGCCTCTATCAGATCCACTCCCCGTCGAAGGCGATCGCGATGTACGAAACGATCCTGAAGCGGTTCGGCCCGGAAGCGGACGCGCTGGCGCAGCTCGCCCAGCTCTATGCGAACGCCGGGGAGCACACCAGGGCGATCAGGGCCCTCTCCGAACTGTCGGAGCTGGAGCCGACGAACCTCGAGGTCAGGAAAGCGCTCGGCGACGTCTACCTGAGGCAGGACAGCGTCGACGCCGCGCTCCGGGTGTTCAGGGAACTCGCGGAGCTTCGCCCCGACGACCTCGAAGTGCGCGCCGCCGTCGCGCACTCATACCTGCTGAAACAGGACTACGCCATGGCCGCCGCGGAGTTCGAGTCGGTGTTCAAGGGCGGGGACAGCCTCTCGGCCGACGACCAGATCCGCTTCGCCCAGGTGTTCGTTTCGTTCGTGCAGAAGGACTCGGCGGTCGCGCCCTACGCCGAAAAACTGTTCCATACGATCAGGGAGAGGTTCCCCGAAGACTGGAGGGCGTACTTGTTCCTGGGTGCGCTCGCCAACACCACGGGCGACGACTCCGCCGCCCTCGGATACTTCGGGAAGGTGAAGGCGCTCGCCGCGTGGAACCCCGACGGGTGGATCGGCGTGGCGTCGGTCTATTACGACGCGGGGAACTTCGCCGGGGCGATCAACGTCCTGACTGAAGCGAAGAAATTCATCCCGGAGGAATTCCGGCTCTACTTCCTGCTCGGCATCGCCTGCCAGCGGGGCGGCCAGAGGGTGGAGGCGGCTTCGGCGCTGGAACGCGCGGTCCAGATTAATCCTAAAAGCGTCGACGCCCTTTCGGCGCTCGCGCTCGTGTACGACGAGCTCGGCCAGGCGGCGGAATCGGATTCCATCTACGAGCGGGCCCTGCGCATCGATCCGGAGAACCCGCTCCTGCTGAACAACTACTCCTACAGCCTCGCCGAGCGGGGCATCCAGCTCGATCGCGCTCTGAAAATGGCGGAGGAGGCGGTGAAGGCGCAACCGGAAAACCAGTCGTTCCTCGACACGTACGGGTGGATCTACTACCAGATGGGAAAGTACTCCGAGGCGAGGGAGTACATCAACAAGGCGATCGTCCTCGGTTCCACTTCGGCGGTGATCCACGAGCACCTCGGCGACATCTATGATAAGCTCTCCGACGCGGCGCGCGCGATGGAGTACTGGAAGAAGGCGCTCGAATACGACCCGGCAAACGCGGGGCTCGCGGAAAAAATCAGGCGGGGAAGTCTGTGAGGTGTCTTCCCGCCCTCGTCATAGCGAGCGCGCTCTTCCTGGCCGGCTGCGGCGCCGCCACGCGGGCGCGGAAGGAGCTGACGCTTCCCCCGGACCGCGTGATGGAACTCGTGCGGCAGCGGAGTGAAATGATCAGGACGCTCACCGGCGAAGGAGTGGTGACGATAGAATCCCCCGAACAATCCGGCAGCAGCAGTTTCAGCCTGGACCTGAAGAAACCGGACTCAATCCTCGTCAGCCTGAGCGGCCCGTTCGGCATCAGGTTCGGCACCCTGTTTTTTTCCCGCGACCGGTTCATCTTCTACAATTACCAGGACAACTACGCCTTCGTCGGGAAGCCCGACGGCACCACCCTCCACTCGATGTTCAACCTGAAGATGACCTTCGACGAGGTCATGAGGGCCTTCACCGGTGAGTTCTTCGCGCCGGGGGCGGGAGCCCCCGATTCGTTCGCGGCCGACGGGGAGTCGTACGTCTTCACCTACCGCGCCGGCGAATCCAGGACGGAATACCGCGTGGACGCTCAGGACTACTTTGTCAGGAGCTACCGCGTCCTCGACGCCTCGGGACGCCCGACGCTCACGGCCATGGCCTCCGAGCCGGAGGAAACGGAGGGCACGGTCACGCCGCGATTGCTGCGCGTGGTCTTCCCGGCCGAGCGCAGGAGCATTTCGATCGCCTATTCCGGCATGGAGATCAACCGCGAGGCGGCCTGCTTCTTCAGCATCCCGAAATCGGCCGATATCTTCTACCGATGAACCGGCTCGCGCTCAGGACCATTCTCATCGCGGCGCTCGCGGCGTCCGCCGCCGCACAGGCCCCCTCGTTCCAGAAGGAACTTAAAAGCAAGCAGTCCCAGCTCGAGAAACTCCGGAAGGAGATCTCGCAGTACGAGAAGAAGATCCGGGACAGGGAGAAAAAGGAAAACGCAACGCTCGAGCAGCTCGACGATTACGGCGCTCAGGAGACCCTCCTGAGGAAACTGGTGAAAAAACTCCATGCCGAGGAGGCCGACCTCGAAGCCTCCATCAACGCCACGACGAATTCCGTATCCGGCCTCGGCGCTCAGATCGACCACCTGAAAAAGCAGTACGCGGCGTACGTCCGGAGCGCGTACACCAGGGGCTCCACGGGCGACATCGAACTGCTGCTCATGTCGCAGTCGGTCAACCAGCTCTTCGTACGCGCGGAATACCTGAAGCGCTTCTCGGCGCATCGCAGGCGGGACCTCGGCGTCATCGCGGAGAAGCGCAGGGCCCTCGAGGACCAGCAGGACCTCCTCACCCGCCAGCTGGGGCGGCGGCAGCGGCTGATCGCCGACAAGTCCGCAGAGCAGGGCAACCTCAAAAAGATGACGAAGAAAAAGAAAAACCTGCTGGCCGGGATCCGGAGGGACAAGCAGAATTACCGGAAGGAAATCGACCGGAGGAAAAAGGACTTCCAGGAAGTCGGGCGGAAGATCGCGGCGCTCATCGAAAAGGAGGCGAAGAAGAAGGCCGCCACCCCGGGCGCGAAGACGCCCGAACCGGCCGGCGGGGGCGCTTTCGAGGCCTCGCGCGGCGGGCTCGGATGGCCGGTGGAGGGCGGACGCGTCCTCACGAAGTACGGGACGCAACAGCACCCGGTCCTCCGCACACTCACGGAGAACAAGGGGATCGACATTTCGGTCCCGGCCGGGAGCAGGATCTCGGCGGTGGCCCCCGGCGAGGTCTCGACGATATGGTGGCTGCCGTCGTTCGGCAACCTGGTGATCGTCGCGCACGAGGGGGGATACCGCACGGTCTACGCGCACCTCAGCGACATCGACGTGGAGGAAGGGCAGACGGTGGCCCCGGGGCAGTCGCTGGGGAAAAGCGGCGAAGGCCTGAGCGGGCCCATGCTTCATTTCGAGGTGTGGAAGGGACGCGATACGCTGGACCCGGAGAAATGGCTGCGGTCGCGGGGAATTTCCAGGAAATGACGACGTGACGAAACGACCGATCGTGGAACGCCTGAAGGTCGGGATGACGGCGATGCTCCTCTGCATCGCCTTTTCTATGATCGTCCCCGGGTTCTTCGCCGGCATCGAGAAGGGGCTGCTCCCCTGGAAGTACGCGGTCCGCGGCGCGACCATGGCGGATTCCTCCGTCGTGATCATCGCGCTGACCGGCGACGACATCGACGCGCTGGGGGGCCTGCCGGTTAAAAGAAGCTATTACGCGCTCGCCGTTTCCGCGCTCTCCGGCCTCGGCGTGAAAACGACCGGCATCGACCTCGGGCTGAGCGACTCCGGGAGATCGGCGCCCGAGTACAACGACCTTCTTGCGTCCGTGATCGCGGGATCCGGCAACGTTGTCCTGAGCGGTTATTTCCGGTCGCTCTCGGCGCCGGGAGCGCCCGACACACACTCCGCGGCCCCGGCATTCCCCCGCATGTTCGCACGAGACATCTCCGGCGACGCGCCCTGGCGCACGGGATTCCACTTCACGCTGCCATACGCGCCGTTCCTTCGCGGAGCCTCCGGCCTCGGGCACACCAACCTCAACGACGAACTCACGCTCCCGCTCTGCATCGGGACCCGCTCGGGGGTCCTTCCGCTTTTCAGCCTCGAAGTTCTCCGGCGGAGCATGCCGGGCGATGTCCGGATCGTCGCGGAGGGCGGCGAGCTTTCGCTCCGCGCTCCGGGGGCCGCGTTCGACATTCCCTATAACGAAGACGGCGACGTCTCGCTCAACTTCACCGGGGGAACGGCATCCCTCACGATGATTTCTTTTTTGGATTTTCTCCGGGCCTGCGACGACCTGCAGGCGGGGGGAGAAGGGGCGCTGATACCGGCGGG
>DATDQD010000140.1:0-3032 GCA_035292425.1 Bacteroidota bacterium | reverse complement strand
GACGCGAAGTGGCCACCTCGACGTTCGCGGCGTAACCGCAGCCGTCGCACAGGGCGCAGGTGTCCTCGCCCGCCGCGGATTCAATCATGAACTCCTGCGAGCCGCTCCCGCCCATCGCGCCGCTGGAGGCGCCGACGACGAAGAATTTCAGCCCCAGGCGCGTGAAGATTTTCGCGTAGGCCTCCGCGTGAAGGCGGTAACTCTTTTCGAGCCCTTCCTGCGTGGCGTCCAGACTGTACGAATCCTTCATCAGGAACTGCCTGCCCCGGATCACGCCGGAGCGCGGCCGGGGTTCGTTCCGGAACTTCGTCTGGATCTGGTACCAGATCTGGGGCAGGTCCCTGTACGACTTGATGAATCCCTTCGCGATCGAACAGATCACCTCTTCGTGCGTGGGCGCCAGGATGAGCGGGCGGTTCTTGATGTGAAACATCGTCTCGCCGAACGCCTCGACCCGTCCGGTCTCCTCCCAGAGCTCCAGGGGATTGAGCGCCGGCAGATGGAATTCCTGCCCGCCGATCGCGTCCATCTCGTCACGGATGATCTCCATGATTTTTTTCATGAGCCGGTACCCGAGCGGGAGGATTGAGTAGACCCCGGAGCCGAGGGGTCGGATCATTCCCGCCCTCAGCATCAACTGATGACTGGGGATGAGGGCGTCGGAAGGTATTTCCTTGAGCGTGGGAATGAAGGCGTGACTGAGCCGCATAATGAGTTCCGGATTGAAATTGTACTGGTACCCCCGAGAGGATTCGAACCTCCGACCAACGGTTTAGGAAACCGCTGCTCTGTCCATGCTGAGCTACGGGGGCGGGAAAAGTCCTGAGAAAAACGAAAAATTCGAGTATCACTGCAAATTTACGAAAGTTTAACCCTAAACTCAAGGATGATATGAGCTTACGGGTCGGCGCGGGGCAGGTAAAATATTCTGCCATTGATGCGTCACTTGACAGCACTTTGCCAAGCGTTATATAACTCAACATCGACGTCGCGTTGTGACCCGGTCGCGAACATTCCCGGTAAAAAATAAATTGGGAAAATATTCTCCACCCCCCTTTATTTTGTCCGGGAAAAGGATTATGATTCATCGAGAGGTAAGCGGTAACGCTGGGAGGCACACCGATTACAGCCGATCGACCGTTCACGCGGTCCCTTCAGTATCGGCGGAGTTTTCAAGACCGAAATAAATAACCCGGTCCAAACCGGCACCGGGAGTTCTACAACAATACGACATCGATGGACAGAATCATGTCATTCGTTCCCGCCCCGGATTTCCCGGTGGAGAACGATCAACCGCAGGGCGACACCGGCCCGATCCCGCCGCTTCGCTGGATCATGGTCGGGTATTTTTTCTGGGTCGGGATTTTTCTCGGCGCGTTGATCATGCATTCCGCGACCGGCCTGTAATCCCGTCCCCCGGGCATCACCTCAACAGGATGAATTTCCTCGTCTGTCTGAACGAATTCCCTTCGGCGTCCGCGTATTCCATCCTGTAAAAATAGACCCCGCTCGCCGTACTCTTCCCCCGGTTGTCCAGGCCGTCCCAGACGATATCGTGGTATCCCGCTCGGCGTTCCTCCCCGGAGATGAGCGTCCTGATTTCTTCTCCCAGGATCGCGTGGATCGTCAGCCGCACCCGGCCCGTCGAGGGGAGCCCGTACCGGATCGTCGTCGAGGGATTGAAGGGATTGGGATAATTCTGGTCGAGTGAAAACGCGGAGGGGATCCCGTCCGGTGTCCGTTCTTCGACGGCGGTGAGTGTCTTGATCGCCGCCCACTTCGCGATGGCGGCGTCGGCGTTGGCCTGGAGTTCCGCCAGGCCGTTCCCGGCGACGAACGCGAACGCGACCTTCCTCGCAAGGCCGTTGTCGATGGTATAGGGTCCGGCAGAGAGCGCCACGTGCACATCTCCTCTCGCTGTGTCCTCGACGATCCCCCCGCTGATCCAGGCCCACTTTGCCGCGTCCGAGAGGTCGATGGTGAGCGAGTTGCGGAGCGCGCGGTACGACGCCGTCCCGTCCAGGGCCACCACGCCGCAATACGGCGTCGGGCCGGTGGTATCGTACCAGACATAGGCGAGGTCGCGCGGGGGGTCGAACGCGGTCTTGTTGGAATCGAAATAGGAATCGGAATTCACGAACCCCGACGCGGGATGGACGTCCCAGTCGAGGAAAACGCCGGCGAAGAAGTTCGTGATCTGGACGCCGGAGACATTTTTGAACGCGTACGTCGTGATAATGTAATCGTTGTCCGGCTCCGAGGCGTACGCGTACGAATCCATCGTGACGCGCAGATTGATCCTGACGGCCGCGGAGGCGGCGGAATCGGCGAAGTATGTGCCTCCCTCCTCGTCGGCGATGGCCCCCGGGCCAAGCATGCTGTAAGTTTTTGTCGAGGAGAAATCGTTGTCCTGGGCGCCGGTGGCGTTTCTCACCACGTTGAGGAGCTTTGTCGCAGACGTCCCGATGACCAGCCCGCCCTCGAAGAGCTGGTTCTCGCCCCCGAAGATAAAACCGACCCCCTGGCTGTTGGCCGGGAAGTCCTGAAACCCGATCTTGCCGTTGTTGGTGAGGGTCGTCCAGACATTGTTCACGGTGTGGGTCGCGAACGTAGGATTGAACAGCATCGTGAACTGCTGCCGGTCGGCGTACGCGTCGCCGCTGATCTCGAGCGTGAACGTGACAAGTTTCAACGGACCAATTCCCGGCAGGACGTGCACCCTGAACGGAGTCAGGTGGTTGTTGACGGTGCCGCCCGTAGGGATCGCGCCGACCGGGAAGCTGCCGTAGGTGACTGTAACGAACGGGTCGGTCGACAGAAGCGTGACGGTGGTCGCCGGCGATGTCGGATCGAGGTAGTTGGTGAATTCCATGAAGACGTCGATATCCTCGTTGACTTCGAAGGCGCCGTTGCCGTTTCCGCCGGCCGAGTCCTTCGCATAGAATGACACCATTCTCACCGATGGCGAGGTTTCTGTGACCGCGCGGTAGGCGTTGACCCTGCCCTTCCCCAGCTTGTACCTGTACGACGGG
>DATDQD010000139.1:0-5583 GCA_035292425.1 Bacteroidota bacterium | reverse complement strand
GTCATGAGCGTGGACGACCGGTTCGTGTCGGCCGACGGGTCGTTCATCGGCGGGGTCCCGCACCTGGGGATCTCGGCAACGGAGATCGGAAGGACGGTGGGCCGGGCCCTCTTTCAGGAATTGCAGCGCCGCGGATGGGACCCGAAGGTGACGGCCCTCTGCGCGGCGACCTGGGAAGAGCTCCAGACGACGCGCGAACGGACCGACGGGGCCATCGCCGCGCTCATCGAGGCCGGGTTCCCGAAGGAGAACGTCTACAAGGCCCCCCAGCGGGTGGCCGACATCCCCGGGGCATTCGACGCGGTGAACGCGCTACTCGTCCGGCGCGCGGGCGTGAAGCGGTGGCTCGTCTGCGGCAACAACGACAACGCGGTACTCGGCGCCGTGCGCGCCATGGAGGGACGGGGGTACGACGCCTCGAACGTCATCGCCATCGGGATCAACGGGACCGACTGCATCGTCGAGTTCGAGAAAGACAACCCCACCGGCTTCTTCGCGTCGATCCTGCTGGCGCCGAAGCGCCACGGGTTCGACACGGCGGAGATGATGTACCGCTGGGTGAAGGACGGTGCGGAGCCGCCCCCCGAAACCTACACGCGGGGGATCCTGATCACGCGCGACACGTTCAGGAAGGTCCTCGCGGAGCAGGGACTGCTCTGAACCGGGACCAGGCCGTCCGATGAACGCCCTCGCAGCCCTCTGGAAAAACACAGGCATGATCGCGGTGTTTTTCATTCTCTTCGCGCTCGTCTCGTTCTTCGTTCCGAACTTCTTCAGCTGGGTGAACCTGAACGGGTTGGCCCTCTCCGTGGCCACGGTCGGGATCATTGCCTGCACGATGCTCTTCTGCCTGGCGGCGGGAGACTTCGACCTCTCCGTCGGTTCGGTAGTGGCGTTCGCCGGGGTCCTCTGCGCGGTGGTCATCAACGCCACCGGAAGCGTCGCCGTCGGGATCCTCTCGGCGGTCGCCGCCGGCGCCCTCGTGGGCCTCGTGAACGGCGTCGTGATCGCACGCATCGGGATCAACGCGCTCATCACGACGCTCGCCACGATGCAGGTGGTGCGGGGGTTCTCCTACATTGTCTCCGACGGCAAGGCGATCGGCATCAGCGAAGAATCCTTCTTCTCCCTCGGCGTTTCGGCCCTCCTCGGGATACCCTCACCGGTCTGGATCATGACCGCCTGCTTCATTGTCTTCGGCGTCCTTCTCAATCGGACCGTCTTCGGCCGGTATTCGCTCGCGATCGGCGGGAACAGGGACGCCGCCTGGCTGGCGGGGATCCGCGTTACGCATATGAAGATCGCCATCTTCGTCATGCAGGGGATCGTCGCGGCGTTCGCCGGCGTGATCCTGGCCTCGAGGATGACGAGCGGGCAGCCCGCCTCGGGGCAGGGGCTCGAACTGCAGGTGATCTCGGCGTGCGTGCTCGGCGGGGTCTCGCTCACGGGGGGCGTCGGCACCATCAGCGGGGTAATCGTGGGGGTGCTGATCATGGGCACCGTTCAGAACGCCATGAACCTCCTGAACATCCCGCCCTTCTATCAGTATGTCGCCAGCGGGCTGATCCTCCTGGCCGCGGTGATTCTCGATCGCATGAAAAGGAAACGGTAGCATGGCTATCCGGCAGTACGACGCGTCGTCATCGGTCGAGGAGCGCGAACTCTCCCGCGGCGCGCACCGCCTCATTTACCCGCCCCTGGAAAAGATCAGGGTGGTGGAGGTCGATAATTTCCCGTCCCTCGGCAGGCTCGCCGCGCTGAGGTTCCTCGAGTGGGCCCTCAAGAACCCCGGGGGCGTCGCGGCGCTCCCGACCGGCAGGACGCCCGAGTATTTCATCAAATGGGTGCGCCACCTGCTGGCGAACTGGTCGCGGAAGGACGTGCGGGCGCTGCTGGAGGAATACGGCATAGGGTCGGCGCGCCCGCCGGCGATGCGCGACCTGTCGTTCGTGCAGATCGACGAGTTCTACCCGATCGATGCGCGCCAGCAGAACAGCTTCCACCATTACGTGAAGGAATTCTACATCGACGGTTTCGGCCTCGACCCCGCGCGCGCGCTCCTGATCGACGCGACATCGCTCGGTCTCCCGACAGGCACCGCGATGGCGGAGGTGTTCCCCGACAATGTCGTGGACCTGTCACTTCGAACGAGGCACCTCCGGAACGAGATGGAACGCCTGCAAAAAGAGGTCATCAACCGGGTCGACGAGTTCTGCACGACATACGAAGCGAAAATCCGGGAAATGGGCGGGATCGGATTTTTCCTGGGGGGCATCGGGCCGGACGGGCACATCGCCTTCAACGTACGGGGGTCCGGGTTCTATTCGGTCACCCGGCTGACCCACACCAACTACGAAACGCAGGCCGCGGCCGCCGCGGACCTCGGCGGGATCGAAATCTCGCGCAGCCGGCTGGTCATCACGATCGGCCTGGAGACGATCACCTATAACCCCCACTGCTCGGCGCTCATCATCGCCGCCGGCGACGCGAAGGCGTCGGTCGTCGCCCGGGCGGTGCAGGAGCCGAAGAGCCCGCAGGCCCCCGCCTCGGTGCTCCAGGACCTGGAGGGCGCGAGGTTTTATCTTACGCGCGGCGCGGCGTCCGGGCTGACCGAACGGAGGTACTCGGACCTCGCGGCACGGGACGGTTTCGACGCCGGGACGGCGGACGACATCGTCGTCGTCGTCGCGCTCGGCAACAAAACGCCCCTGCACAGGATCACCGACGCCGGGATGGGAGAAGACCGTTTCGGTTCCCTTCTCATGAAGAAAAGCGGGGAACCGGCCGACGCACTCGGGAGGGAAGCCCGCGCAAGGATGATCACGAAGATCGCCGGCGGGCTCCGTCACGTCTCCAACACCGTCTTCCTCCACACCGAGCCGCACCACGACGACATCATGCTCGCCTACCTCGCGCACATCTACCACCTTGTGCGCGACGCGACCAACATTCATTACTTCGCGAACCTCACGTCGGGCTTCACATCGGTGACGAACGCCTATATGCTCGCGCAGGTGAAGAAGCTCGAGAAATACTCCGGCGACCTCGAACTGCGGCGGCGGCACGCCGGGGGGTTCTTCGATCCCTCCGACGTGAAGCACCGGATGGCCGATGTATACCTCTACCTCGATGGAGTGGCCGCGGGCGATCCGATGATGCAGGAGCGCGCCGAAGCGTACCGGCTGCTGCGCAACCTGGTCGAGGTGTACCGGACTTCCGGGATGACGGAGCTCTCGTCGAAAATCGGGTCCCTCCACGATTATTTTACGTCGACCTATCCGGGAGCGAAGGACCCGGCGGATATTCAGACACTCAAAGGCACGGTCCGCGAGTGGGAAGTGGAACTCCTCTGGGCCTACTTTGGGATCGAGGCATCAGCCATACGCCCGCTCAGGCTCGGCTTCTATACCGGCGATATCTTTTCCCCCGAACCGGAGACCGGCCGGGACGCCGCCCCGATTTATGAGTACATCCGCGAAATACGGCCCGGTGTGGTCACGGTCGCGTTCGACCCGGAAGGGAGCGGGCCCGACACGCATTACAAGGCCCTGCGCGCCGTCGCTGCGGCACTGAAACTCTACGCCGAAAACGACGGAGGGAAGGACGTGCGCGTGTGGGGATACCGCAACGTGTGGTACCGTTTCAGGCCCGCGGAGGCGAACCTGTACGTCCCGGTCTCACTCAATTCGCTTTCACTGCTGCATACCGCGTTCATGACCTGCTTCGGCTCGCAGAGGTCGGCGTCGTTCCCGAGTTACGAGCACGACGGTCCGTTCTCCGAGCTGGCCCGCCGGATCCAGGTGGAACAGTATGCCGCCGCAAAAACCTGCCTGGGGGACGATTACTTCCTCAAGCACGACCACCCGCGCCTCCGGGCGGCGCGCGGCATGATCTTCCTCAGGGAAATGCAGCTGCCGGAATTTTTCAGGAAAGTGCGTGAACTGAGAAAGATCACCGAGCCGGGGGTGGATGGGGAGTGATAATCCATTTGGTGTTGCCCCTTACGAGAATTCACCGTACATTTCTCCACCACCTTCCGCAATCATAAAAACCTCCCTGAGAACCATTCTTCTCAAGGAGGAGGCATGAGCACAATTCGATTCTTTGACAGGGTCCGACAGGAATTCCAACTCCGGAACTACAGTCATAAGACGATAAAATCCTATCTCAGCTGCCTGCGGTCGTTCGTCCGGCATTTTTCCCCCAGGCATCCGAGAGCCCTGACGAGCGAGGATATCAGGGGCTACCTTGTGCATTTGATGGCAGAAAAAGGATTGGCAGCATCGACGGTCAATCAGGTGTTCAACGCGCTGAAACTGTTATACGTTGAACTCTATAACCTTCCCATGGCCATCGGGACGCTTCCGCGACCCAGGAAGGAACGAAAACTTCCCGACGTCCTGAACGGGGACGAGGTCCTTCGAATCTTCCGGGTCGTGAAAAACGTCAAACACCGCACGCTCCTGATGCTGGCGTATGCGACGGGGTTGCGCGTCGGAGAAATCGTCGCCCTCCGGGTGGAGGACATTGACGCATCGCGGGGCCAGATCCACGTGCGGGGCGGCAAGGGGAAGAAGGACAGGTATGTGATGTTTCCGGAATCGATGAGACAGGATCTGCATCAGTACTGGTTTCGGGCCGGGCTCCCGGTGAAAGGATGGTTGTTTCCGGGAGCGGGGCCGGAGCGGCACCTCTCGATCCGCAGCGCTCAAACGGTCTTCACGCGGGCTGTCCGTGAGACCGGCATCGCGAAACCGGTCTCTTTCCATACATTACGGCATTCTTTCGCAACCCACTTGATGGAACAGGGGACGGATCTGCTATTCATCCAGGCCCTCCTCGGTCACCAGAGTATCAAGACCACGCAGATTTACACTCACGTGAGTACCCGGGCCATTTCGAAACTGCGGAGCCCGTTGGACAACCTGCTTGGCCGGAGGCCTGAGTTGGAAGACGGGGGGAAGGAGAGGGGGCTTCTTGATACTTAAAGTCTGGCGGCAACACGCAATGGTTTTGCAAACTATCCGGAGATTCATTGCCTCATGAGCAAAACCGTTGAGCTTCCATGATTAAACTCTGCGCGTCGTGTCGGCGCCTGTTATGTGACGCGGTCCCCAGTTCGTCATTGGGTATTGACATTGTCTATACTTTGTCATATTATTAATTAATGAATATCGTCTGGGATCATAACAAAAACAAGAAACTCATTGCGGAACGTGGAGTATCGTTTGATGTCGTTAGTGAACTCATCTTGCAAAAAGAGTATCTCGCAGTCCTTGAAAATCCCTCTCGTGAAGGACAGTATATATTCCTGGTGCCCGTCAAAGGATACATTCACGTCGTCCCGTTTGTGATAGATGAAGATGAAAACATTGTCCTAAAAACCGTATACCGAAGTCGTAAGTTCCACAAATTATTTGGAGCCAAAGGCCGTGAAAAAAATACTTGATAAGTATGAACGGGATATCGAAGAATCTGCCGAGTCATATCGCCCATTATCGAAGAGTAAGCTTCGTAGAATTGAAAATATCCTGGGCAAGGCGCGCAAGGCTCGTAATATTAATATCCGCATATCGGAAGAGG
>DATDQD010000138.1:0-6879 GCA_035292425.1 Bacteroidota bacterium | reverse complement strand
GCGTCGGGGACGCCTCCTCCCTTCAGTTCGCCGCTGAGCAGGCCCCACGCACCGTCATGATCGGACACCTCCCGGAAATCGAGGAACACCTGCGACTCGAACCCTCTCAGTCGGACGAAGAGGCCGTCGCGATGAAGGTCGGCGCCGGTCCGCAGGTACTCCAGCCCGGACCGGTGTTCCCTGAACAGATAATAGACTCCGTCCTCACGATTCAGCTTCAATGCTTCCCCGAGCGAAGGATGCCGGATCGTTCCGCCGGACAATTTTCCCGACGACATCTTCAGCGTGCCGGAGAACGTCTGGTACCTGTTGTTGTAACAGACGATGACCCTCCGTCCGCCCGCCATGTTCGAAAAAGCGAAGATATCCTCGATCACTCCGCCGTGAGCATCCGTGAGGTCGTAGAGTTCGAAGTTCTCCGTCTGGCTGAAGAGGGGGCGGAGCTTCAGGAGCGGGAATATCTCCCGCTCATGCCGCCGCACGAGGTCCGGGTCGGGCGTCTCGTCGTGGTAATCCCTCCGGTACTCCATTCCGTACTTCTCACGGTACCCCTCGACCTGGCCGTGCGCGAACATCGGGAGGCCGGGGAGAGTGACCATCAGCGTCGCGATGCCGAAATACTTGTCACCCTTCCCGAACTGGTCCACCGCCGTCCGTTCGTCGGGGTTGCTCATGAAATTGACGTAGCGCTTCAGGATCTCCGGATTGAAATGGAGCGTGCTCCTGATCGCCCCGCGGTATACGGCGTTATCCTCCTTCATCAGCATGTGCATGAAGGCGCTGTTGTACACCCTGTGCATGCCGAGGGTCCTGACGAAATATCCCTCCAGCAGCCAGAAGGCCTCCGCGAGCAGGAGGGTCTGGGGCATTTCGGCATTAATCCGGTCCACCACCTCCCTCCAGAACTCCAGCGGGAAGAGCTTGTCGAAATCGTCCTGCAGCATGGCGCAGTCGGCGCGAGACGGTATGTCCCCGCCGGTGCCGGGATGGGGATACCAGAGCCGCTGGAAATGCTTCTTCGCGAGGGTCATCGCGGCGTCGAAGCGGATCACGGAGAATTTTTTCGCGACGTGGAGGATCTGGCCGATGACGGCCTCGCGCACTTCCTTCCTGAGGAAGTCGAGCTGGGCGGTGTCGTTCCAGGGCATGTTCGTGCCGTCGTTCCCGTGGTAGATGTAGCGCAGCCTGCCGGTGCGGTTGTCGGTGTGCTGGAAGACGACGGCCGCATCGGTCCGGGTCCAGTAGCCGTCCTCGATCCGCACCTGGTAATCGGCGTCGCCGGAGAGGTCCGGGCCGCTGAAGCGGTAGGCCGGGAACGGCGGGTGGTCCGCCTGGATGAAATACTCCGGTCGCTCCCTGATCCAGCGCGAGGCGATGCCGGTGTGGTTCGGGACCATGTCCGCCGCGAGCCTGATTCCGCGCCGCCATGCCCTGTCCGCGAGACTGCCGAACGCCTCCTCGCCCCCCAGGTCGGGGGCGATCTCGTACTCGAAGAGGGAATATGCGGAGGGGGCCGCCTCGGGGTTGCCCGTCAGTTTCTTGATTTTCTCGGATGCGGCGCTCCTGTGCCAGACGCCGATCAGCCAGAGCGACGTGAAGTTCCACGACGCCAGCCGATCGAGCTCCGCGTCGGGAACCTCGTCCAGGCGCGCGATCTGCCTGTTGTACGATTTCGACAGCTGGTGCAGCCAGACGTAAACGTTCTTCGCCAGGAGGACCACGTTCGGCATCCACTCTGTGTCGTGGGTGAAGTTCTCGGTCTCGGGATATTCGCCGAAGCCTCTGCGCGCGGACGCGGAATAGTCCGGGGCCGCGACCTGACCCGCCCCGCCCGTCGGGTACTGTTTCGAGTCCTCCCGGGCGAGGTCTTCGGACGAAAGAATTTTCCGGCGGAACTCGTCGGAAAGGATGACCCCCCAGCGGTCGCGGATGTAGCCGAGCTGGCCGGCGAGGCTGTCGGGATGGGCGCGCATCGGCGCCTCCAGAAAATCAAGGATGGACCCCCGCCCCTCGCCGAACGGTTTTTCGGAGCGGAGGAAATTCCGCAAACCCGACATCAGGGGTTCGTAGGATGTGTGTTCCGCGAGGCGGGTGTCGTCGAAGAGTTCGCGGAACGGGGCGAAGGCCGGGTTGACGTTCGCGAGGTGGAGCATGAGCAGCTCCTCCAGCGAGACCTCCGGGTGCCTCCGGCCGTCGGTCGTCCCTTCGAGCCAGCGGACGGCGGCCTGTTCGTGCCGGTACACCGATACCGGCGGGTAGCGGTCGACGAAGCCGTGCATCGTGGTCCGGAAACGGAGATGCCCGAGCGCAGATTCCATCGTCGCGATCCCCCGCCCCAGCACGCCGGGATTGACCGTGGACTCGTACAGACGGAAGACGTAATGGAGGATTTCGTCGATCAGCCCCATCGCGTTGAGCTCGCCGGCGCGCACCGGCCTGTCGCCCGGTCCGCGTTTTTCATTCATCTTCGCGGCGAACTCCCTCACCGCCCGGAAATCGGCGAAGACGGCGTTGCCGTTCGAGCGGAACAGGGCTTCCGCAAAATGGTATTTGCGCCGGACATCGGCGGCGACGTGGAATTCACAGGGAAACGCGGACGGGTTCTCCGGCGGGGCCGGTATGGACGGCCGTGACCGCGTGCGAATCGAAGGCACGCGTGACGGGGAAATCAGCGTGTCGATCTCACCTCCTTCGCGGAGCCCGACGCGGAGTATCCTCGGCCCCATCACCCCCTCAATCATCCGTCCCCGTCCTCCCCCCTCCCGCCGCGGAATGTTCCGCCACCCGTTCGGCCAGCAGCCGCGCGATGATCGAGACCACACCGTCCGGCGCCCCGTCCACGAAGAGCGATTTTCTCCGCATGTCGCAGACTTCGTTGACATAGTCGACGACGATGAACTTCCGTTCGGCAGTGATGGCGATTTCCGAAGAGAAAAAATCGAGACGGCACGCTCGCCGGATGATCTCCATCACCTGCCGCAGGCCCTCGAGGCCGAACATCGTCTCCTCGCCGGGGGTGACCTCGGTGTACTGGTGCGTTCGGTCGTCCCACCAGCAGAGGATCGTGGTCCCGAACGCGTGGTAGACCCTGAACCACGCCCTCCTTCCGTCGAGGAGGGTCGGGTGGATGGTCTCCTGGACGAGGTACTTGTCGGCGGGATGTTCCGTCCGCGCTTCGGCGATCCGCGCGAGGGTCGAGGCGTTCATGATGACCCCCGTCCCCCCTCCGGTGGTGTTGGCCGGCTTGATCACGAAGGGCATCCTTATCCTTTCGAGGTCCGCCTGCAAGAGTTGGAGCTCTTTCCTCTGACGGACCGGCGGAAGGATGATCGTGTTCGGGACGTAGACGCCGTGGGTGATCAGTTCGAGGTGCATGGTCGCCTTGTCGGCGGCGTGCAGGACCAGGCGGCGCGGGTTGAAGGAGAGGACCGGCAGCCCGCTGATGTACGGTTGCAGAGCCACGTACTTTTCGTCGGCGTCGGAGGCCCGGTCGAAGAACGCCCCGAAGCGCATACCGCCGGCGGCAAGGAGACGGACGGTCTCGGCAAGGTTATGGTCTTCGATGCGATACGTGGAAAGACTGCGGAGAGAGCATTCCCGTTCGATCCCGAGGATGAAATCCCCGTCGAATTCCCAGTTCCAGGCGATTGCGAGGTTAAAATGAGTCATCGGTCGGACGGATGGAATATACGCCTTTGAAAAAGGAATCTCAAAGGATCGACCGGTATCCGGGGCGGCATCCGGGCGCGCCCGCGGCATTGCATTTGACGCGCTCACTGCGTACATTTTACGCATCATGAATTACAGACCGCGCTCAATTTCGCACAGATTCGCCCATCATTTCCGGGGGTATCATCTCCCCTCCCTCGCGGTGCTTTGACTCCCGGACAGCACCCGACCGCGTCCACCATGAAAACATCCGATGATTGCGACCGCGCCCGCCGCACCGGTTTGCGTCACCTTCGTCGATTCACATTAATCCGAACATGCCTCCATGGAACATACAACTGATATCTGGTCGCTCATTTTCGTCTTTGCCCTGTCCACCTTCATCGGCCTGGGCGTCATCCTGCGCGTTTCGCGCCTCCTCCACACGCCCCTCATGTCGATCACGAACGCCATTTCGGCGATCGCCGTGGTCGGTTCGATCATCGTCGCGGGAGGAGACTTTCCCCCCGCGATACGCACGATGGGCGTGATCGCCCTCTTCGCTTCCATGACGAACATCGTCAGCGGGTTCCTCATCACGCACCGCATGCTGAAGATGTTCAAGAAGGAAGAGAAGAAGAAATGACGATGGTCGATCTCGTTCAGTTCGCCTACGTCGTCTCGGCGGGGCTCTTCGTTTTCGCGCTGTACTGGATGAACAGCCCGAAAACCGCCGGGCGAAGCGTCACCGCCGGCTCCGTCGCGATGCTGATTGCCGTCGGGGCCACCTGGATCCAGCCCGAAATCCTCAACCACGGCTGGATCATCATCGCGATCATGGCCGGGTTCGTCGTGGGGGTCCCGCTTTCGCGCGTGCCCCTGACCGCCGTCCCCCAGCGGACCGCCCTCTCCCACTCCTTCGGCGGGCTCGCCACCGGCCTGGTGGGATGCGCGAAATATTATCTCTGGGCGGGGGGAGACGTGGCCCAGCTGACCCCCTTCCGGACGACCGCGCTCGTCTTCGAGGTGATCCTGGGGTTCCTCACGTTCACCGGGAGCCTGATGGCCGCCGGCAAACTCCAGGAGATTAAATGGATCCCGCAGAGGCCGGTGACGTACCCCGGGCAGAATTTCGGCAATCTCGCGCTGCTCGCCGCGGCCGCGGGCCTCGGCCTCCTGCTGGTGATCGATCCCGTGGGGCCCTGGTCCGCGATGGCGTTCCCGGCGATCGTCGGCGTGGCGCTCCTCTGCGGCGTGCTCATCGTCATCCCGATCGGCGGCGCCGACATGCCGACCGTCATCTCGATTTTGAATTCGTACGCCGGCCTCTCGGCCGTCGCGATGGGGTTCGTCCTCGACAACAAGCTCCTGATCATCGCCGGGGCGCTCGACGGATCGAGCGGCCTCATCCTTTCCATCATCATGTGCCGCGCGATGAACCGCTCGTTCACGAACGTGCTTTTCGGGGCGTTCGGGAAGGTGCAGAAGTCCACTGCCGTCACCGAGGCGCGCAACTACAAGCAGGAAACGGTCGAGGGCGCCGCGCAGGTGATGGAGCAGGCGTCGCTGGTGGTGATCATCCCGGGGTACGGCATGGCGGTCGCACAGGCGCAGCACCGCGTGCGCGAACTGTACGACCAGCTCACCCGACGCGGGATCACGGTCAAATTCGCCATCCATCCGGTGGCCGGGCGCATGCCGGGCCACATGAACGTCCTGCTGGCGGAATCGGACATCCCCTACGACGTCCTCCTGGAAATGGACGACATCAACCCCGAAATGCCCCACTGCGACGTGGCCCTGGTTGTGGGCGCCAACGACGTGGTGAACCCCGCGGCGCGGTACGACAAGTCCACGCCCATCTACGGGATGCCGATCATCGACGCGGACAAGGCGAGGATGGTCCTGGCCATCAAGCGCAGCAAAAACCCGGGATTCGCCGGGATCGACAACGAGCTGTACTTCGGAGACAAGACGTTCATGCTCTTCGGCGACGCGAAAGCCGTGATCGGCGACCTGGTCAAGCAGTTGTCCGGCAACTCGTCGGGTCACTAGGAACATCCGATGCCCTTCGATCTGCCCACGCTGGAGGAACTCGTCACCTGGGGGGGATATCTCGGTCTTTTCGCGATCATCTTCACCGAGACGGGGTTATTCGTCGGGTTCCTCCTGCCCGGCGATTCACTGCTCGTCACGGCGGGGCTTCTCATCGCCAACGGCGCGGTGCCCCTCGACCTCAAGGTGCTGATCGTTCTTCTCTGCGTCGCGGCGGTCACCGGCGATACGGTCGGATACTGGATCGGCGCGAAGGCGGGACACGCGCTCTACAGCCGGCCGAACTCGCGGTGGTTCAGGCAGGAACACCTCGTCAGGACGAGGGAATTCTATCAAAAGTACGGTGGCATGACGATCGTGATCGCCAGGTTCGTCCCCTTCGCGCGGACGTTTGCCCCCGTCGTCGCGGGGATCGCCGGAATGAAGTACGGGAGGTTCCTCCTGTACAACATCGCGGGAGGCGTCGGGTGGATCGTGAGCATGACGCTCCTCGGCTATTACCTCGCCGTCTCCTTTCCGGGGATCGGGAAGAACATCGAATACGTGATCGCCGCGGTCGTCTTCCTTTCGGTGCTCCCCATTCTGGTCAAACTCCTGAAGAGGAAGCAGCGGGCCGGGAACGATCCGGCGCCGGGCCATGATACGACGACCGTGCAACCCGGCGGCCGCGTGGAGCCGCGGGCGGAACGATGATCGAAGGCCTGTTCCGATGGTACCGCATCCTCCAGGAACGCGACGTGAGGAGAATTCGCCGCAATGCGATACTCGGGGTCTATATTCCCATGCTCGCAGGGGTTCTGGTTTTTACGCTGCTTGTGAGCTATACTCCGGCGGCGGTCACCCCTGTATCTCCCGAGCTCGGCGGCATGTCGGGGGGCGGGGGCGGCGACCGGAAAGAGTACGAAATGGAATTTGGTTCGACGGCCGGCGGGGATGAAACCGCGACGGAGAGCCCGGTGAAATCGGTCGAGGTCCATCTGGTGAAGATCAGGTTCATATCGCCTTCAGCGCCCGCGGCGAAACCGGCCGTGAAACGTAAAATAGAGACGCGGAAGAAACAACTCGCCTCCGCTGCCGGTCCGCCCCCCGTGAGACGGCTCCGCGGGGCGGGCCCCGGCTCCGGCGGGGGGGCCGGAGGCGGTTCGGGCGGCGGCATCGGGGCCGGCGTCGGTTACT
>DATDQD010000137.1:0-4071 GCA_035292425.1 Bacteroidota bacterium | reverse complement strand
GGTCGGGTAGTCGGGGTACGGCGCCCGCGGCCGGCGCATGCCCCGCGGGGTGCCGTTGCTATGATGCGGGGTCGGGCCCGGCCGGGACGGGATCGATTCCCGCCGGAGCTCCCGGTTCCGCGGAAGGTCCCGGGGGCGCCGCCGGGCGCAGCTCTCCGTTCTCCCCGACCACCGTGGAGGCGAGCGATTCGGCGATCTCCTCCTCCGATTTCCCCATCCGTTTTAAGACTTCGCGCTCGAGCTCGAACCCGTTGTCGGCGAGGATCTCTTCGATCTCGCGCGGCTTGGGAAGCTCGGAGAGATCGTTCAGGCCGAAGTGCTTCAGGAAGTCCGCCGTGGTGCCGTAGAGCAGCGGCCGCCCGGCGCTTGCGGCCCGCCCGACGATCGTCACGAGGCCGCGCTCCAGCAGTTTCTGGATCGCGTAGTCTGCGTTCACGCCGCGGATCGCCTCCATTTCCGGCTTCGTCACGGGCTGCTTGTACGCGATCACGGAGAGCGTTTCGATCGTCGCCTGCGTGAGTTTCCTGCGGGACTTCTCCTTCACCATGCGACCGAGCCACTCGGCGTATGCCGGCATCGTCGCGAACTGGTAGCCGCCGGCGACCTGGATGATCCTGAACGAACGGTGCTCGTTCACGTAGACGGCGTTGAGGTCCCTGATGACGGCCAGGATCTCGTCCTCCCTCATGCGGATCGAGACCCCGCCGTTCTCGGCGTTGCGCAGGATCTCCGCGATCTGCCTGGTCGTGAGCGGTTCGTCGGTGGCGAAGATGAGCGCCTCGACGATTTTCGATTTTTCGGGCAGCGGTTCCGCGTGGTCCATCATCCGGCCTCCGGTTCCAGTTTATACATGATGAAATCGTCCTCGTGGTCCGCCTGACGAAGGGCGATCATCCGGTTCTTGACCATCTCGAGCATCGCGATGATCGTCACCACGATCCTGATCTTCTCCTGCATGTGCGAGACGAGCTCGAAGAACGACACCGAGGAGCGAAGACGAAAGACGTCCGCGATGTAGCCCATCTGTTCGTCGATCGAGACGTTCAGGAGCTCGATGTCGTGGTAGAGCTTTTTGGGGGCGCTGTCCAGAACCCGCTTGAACGCTGAAATGAGGTTGAACATCGTAATATGACGAAGGCTTTCCTCCTGGTCCTCGAGCGCGATCTGCCTCGGGTCCATCTGGAAGGCCTGCCGGTAGTGGAGTTTCCGGGATTCGTCCTCCAGGGAGGAGAGCATGGCGCTCGCCTCCTTGAACCTCTTGTACTCCAGGAGCCTCCTGACGAGGTCCGCCCTCGGGTCCTGCTCCTCCTCGCCCTCAACGGGCCCGGGAAGGAGCATCCGGACCTTGATCTGCATCAGCTCGGCCGCCACCACGATGAAATCGCCGGCGACCTCGAGGTCCAGCTCCGCCATGAAATGGAGGTAATCGAGGAACTCCTTCGTGATGCGCGCGATCGGGATATCGTAGATATCCAGCTCGTCCCTCTTGATGAAGAAGAGGAGAAGGTCGAGCGGTCCCTCGAATTCCTGCAGTTTTACCCTGTACATGGCCTGAATATTAAGAAAATCCGCGCCCAATGTCCATACCGGGCCGCCGGGTCATCCGATCCCCATCGCGGCGTGGACCTGGCGCATCGTTTCTGTCGCGATCCCGCGGGCCCGCCGTTCCCCGTCATCGAGGATTTCCAGGACTTCCGCGCGGTGACTCTCCAGGTGCGCGCGCTTTTCCCTGATCGGCGCGAGGACGCCGGAGATCGCCGCCGCGGCTTTCAATTTACACTCGACGCAGCCGAGGGCCCCGCTCCGGCATCCCGATTCGATCCCGGGGACGGCCCCGGGATTGAATTTCCGGTGGTAGGTGAAGACGAGGCAGACCTCGGGACGTCCGGGATCGTTGCGGCGCACCTTGAGCGGATCGGTCACGGCCGTCTTCATCCTCGCGGCGATCCCGTCCGGTGAATCGGAGATCAGGATCGTATTGCCGGAGGACTTGCTCATCTTCATGTCGCCGTTCAGCCCGGGCAGGCGGGCGAACTTCGTCAGGCGCGGTTCCGGCTCGGGGAAGACCTCGCCGTATTCCGAGTTGAACTTCCTCGCTATTTCGCGCGTGATTTCGACGTGCGGGACCTGGTCTTCGCCGACGGGGACCACGTCACCCTTGTACAGGAGGATGTCCGCCGCCTGGAGGACGGGGTAGCCGAGGTGCCCGAAGGTGAGGTTTTCGATCTGGAGATCCCGCACCTGGTCCTTCAGCGTGGGGTTCCGCTCGAGCCGGGCCTTGGTGATGAGCATGCCGAAGATCAGGTTCAGCTCGGCGTGCTGCTTGACCTGGGACTGCCGGAAGACCGGGCTCCCGCGGGGGTCGATGCCTGCGGCGAGCCAGTCGATCACCATCTCGATCGAGTTCTCGTAGAGTTCTTCGGTACGGAGGCTCGTGGTCAGGGCGTGGTAATCGGCAATGAGGTGGTAGTTCTCGAACTCCTCCTGGAGCCCCACCCAGTTCTCGAGGGCGCCGACCAGGTGCCCGATGTGCAGCCTGCCCGTCGGGCGCATCCCGCTCAGGATCCTGCGGCGGGATGGCACGCGGGGAGTCGTCGCGGGGCCCGGCATCAGTTCATGAAGAGGTAGGGTTTCCACCGTTCGTCGACCTGGCCGACGAAATGCCGGATGAAGGTCACATGGTTCGGCTTGATCGGTTTGCGGAGCAGCTGCATGTGGGCCTTTTCGGGGATCCGGTTCCCCTTCCTGTTGTTGCACGCCACGCACGCGGTCGCGAGGTTCTCCCAGGTGTCCTCGCCTCCCCCGGACTTGGGGATGATATGGTCGACCGTCAGCGGGACGTCCCCCCGGTTGCAGTACTGGCAGCGGTGGCCGTCCCTCCGGAGGATGTTCTTCCTCGAGAGGATGATCTTCTTGTAGGGAATATGGATGTACACACTGAGGCGTACGATGCTCGGGAACGGCATCGTCATCGAGATGGAGTGGAGCCTGTGGGTCCGGTGCGCTTCGATCAGCTCGGCCTTCCCCAGGTAGAGAAGGATGACCGCCTTCTTCACGTTGCAGACGCTCATCGGCTCGTAGTTCTGATTCAGGATCAGAACCTTACCGTTCAGTTTCCCGTTGGTGCGTGTGACGTAATGTGAACTGAAGACCCGGATTCCTTCCGTTGAAAGTCATGTCGACGGTTGCGAGCACGATCGCCGTTACGGCAGCGGATCCCCGTCGGTATTGCAGACCACGATCTCCCCGATCTTCGAGGCCTCGATCCCCGGCCGGATCATCGCCAGGTCGCCGACGACGACGACGGCCATCCTCGAGGTGTCGAGATATTTCTTCGAGACCCTGAGGACTTCCACGGGGGTCACCTTCTCGATGTTCTGGAGATAGGTGGAATAATAGTCGTCTGGCAGCCCGTACAGAATGATGTTCTGCATCATCGAGGCGAGCTGCGACGGTGTTTCAAAATTCAGGGCGAAATTGCCGATCAGGCCCTTCTTGACGAAGGACATTTCCTCGTCGGTCATCCCCTTCTCCCGCATGAGGTCTATTTCGTAGAGGAATTGCACGAGCGCGCTGTCGGTCTTTTCCGAAACGATCCCGCCCGAGGCCACGAAAGGCCCCACTCCTTTGAGGAAGTTGAACGACGATCGCGCCCCGTAGGTGTAGCCGTGTTTTTCCCGGAGGTTCATGTTGATGCGGCTCGCGAACTGCCCCCCGAGCATCCTGTTCATCACGTGGACGGGGAAATAGTCGGGCGTGCTCCGGGCGAGGGCCGGATACCCGATGCGGACTTCGGACTGCGGCGCCCCCTGCTTGTCGACCAGGAAGACCTTGCGTGCCATCACCGGCTCCGGCGCGGGCATCGTGAAGTGCGGCGCCGGCGCGTCGGCCCAGGAGGCGAATGACGCCTCGAGCTTCTTTGTGATCCCTTCGAGTGTCACATCGCCCACAACGATGAGGGTGGCGTTGCCCGGCCGGTAATAGGAGCCGTAGAATTTCACCAGGTCCTCCCTCGTCATCCCCTCGACCGATGCGGTGGTTCCCGAGGAGTTGAGACCGTAGGGGTGGTTC
>DATDQD010000136.1:0-16908 GCA_035292425.1 Bacteroidota bacterium | reverse complement strand
GGCCCGAAGCCCCGCCGATCCGGCGATCGTATCGGAAATCGACGGGACGATCCGGTTCGGCCCCCAGAAGAGGGGTTCCCGCGAGATTATCGTAAAAAGCCATGACGGGCACGACGAGAGAAAATACATGGTGCCCCTCGGCAAGCACGTCCTGGTCCAGGAAAACGACGTCATCCGGGCCGGCGAGCGTCTCTCCGACGGCGCCATCGATCCCCACGACATTTTGAGGATCAAGGGAGTCGGGGCCGTGCAGGAATACCTCGTGAACGAAATCCAGGAGGTGTACCGGATGCAGGGCGTGAAGATCAACGACAAGCACATCGAGGTCATCGTGCGCCAGATGATGCAGAAGGTGAGGATCATCGACGCGGGCGACACGCGGTTCCTCGAGGACGATCACGTCGACTCGCTCTCCGTCAACGTCGAGAACGAGACGCTGAAGGACCACGTCCTCATCACGAACAAGGGGGACGCCAAGCTGAGGAACGGGCAGATCATGGCGAAGAAAAAAGTCCGCGAGCTCAACACGGAACTCAGGAAGAAGAGCAAGAAGATCGCGGAGTCGAAGGACGCGGAGGCGGCGACGGCCGAACCGGTCCTCCTCGGCATCACGCAGGCGGCGCTGTCGACGGACAGCTTCATCTCGGCGGCCTCGTTCCAGGAGACGACCAAGGTCCTCACCGACGCCGCCATCGCGAGCAAGGTGGACCACCTCCTCGGCTTGAAGGAAAACGTCATCATGGGTCACCTGATCCCGGCGGGAACGGGCCTGAAGAAGTTCAGGAATATCATCGTATCGCCGCGCGAGGAGGAAGTGCCCGTCACCATCGAGGCGCTGGCCGAACAGGAGATCCAGGAGCGGAAAAAAGTCAAAAGAAGCGAAAAAACGGCTGTCGAATGAGGAGGAGCCCCCCGCGGGGTGAAAAAAGTGGGGTGAATATTGACATTTTCCTTTTTTTTTATTAAATTTTTAAGCTTTTTCATATTTTGGAGTACCTCCGTTGCCCACGATTAACCAGTTAATCCGGTCCAGCAGGGAAAAAGTTACTTTCAAAAGTAAATCCCCTGCCCTGGAGAGCTCGCCGCAGAAGCGCGGCGTCTGCACGCGCGTCTATACGACGACGCCGAAAAAGCCCAATTCCGCGCTGCGGAAGGTCGCGCGCGTCCGCCTCACGAACAGCGTTGAGGTGACCGCCTACATCCCGGGCGAGGGGCACAACCTGCAGGAGCACTCCATCGTGCTGATCCGCGGCGGAAAGGTGAAGGACCTCCCCGGCGTGCGGTATCACATCATCCGGGGTTCGCTCGACACCGCAGGCGTGACGGACAGGAAACAGGGGCGCTCGAAGTACGGCGCGAAGAAAGCGAAGTAAAGGATCATGAGAAAAAAAACCGCATCGAAGAGACTGAAGACCCCCGACCCGAAGTACGGGGATCTCCTGGTATCGAAATTCATCAACTCCGTGCTGAAGGAGGGGAAGAAGCACCTCGCCCGCAGCATCGTGTACGGCGCATTCGACATCGTCGAACAGAAGACCAAGCAGCCGGGCGTCGACGTGTTCAAGAAGGCGATCAACAACGTCAAACCGCTGCTGGAAATCCGCGCCCGAAGGGTGGGCGGCGCGACATACCAGATCCCCACGGAAGTCCGTCCGGAGCGCAGCACGGCCCTGGCCTTCCGCTGGATCATCGCCTACGCCACCGAGCGGAAGGACAGGTCGATGGCGCTGAAGCTGGCCTCGGAGTTCATGGCGGCCGCCAACAACGAGGGAAGCGCCGTGAAGAAGAAGGAAGACACCCACAAGATGGCCGAAGCGAACAAGGCGTTCGCCCACTTCAAGTGGTAAGGACGTGAAGCGCAGAGAATGACCGTTAGTATGCCCAGAGCAATATCACTCGAAAAGACGCGCAACATCGGCATCATGGCCCATATCGATGCCGGCAAGACCACCACGACGGAGCGGATCCTGTTCTATACCGGGATCCTCCACCGCATGGGCGAGGTGCATGACGGCGCGGCCACCATGGACTGGATGGAGCAGGAGAAGGAGCGCGGTATTACCATAACAAGCGCCGCTACAACCTGCTCCTGGAACAACCACCGCATCAACATCATCGATACGCCGGGACACGTCGATTTCACGGTCGAGGTCGAACGCTCCCTGCGCATTCTGGACGGCGCCGTCGCGCTCTTCTGCGCCGTGGGCGGCGTTGAACCCCAGTCCGAAACGGTCTGGCGGCAGGCGGACAAGTACGGCGTGCCGCGGATGGCCTTCGTCAATAAAATGGACAGGATCGGGGCGGATTTCTTCAACTGCGTCGCAATGATGAGGAGCCGGCTCGGGGCGAACGCGGTCCCGGTGCAGATCCCCCTCGGAGAGGGCGACATGTTCACCGGCATCATCGACCTGATCACCATGAAGGCCCGCGTCTTCACCGACGGCACCCAGGGAACGGTGTTTGAAGACCTCGAGATCCCGACCGGAATGAAGGCCAAGGCCCAGGAATGCCGGACCAGGATGCTCGAGGCGGTATCAGATGAAGACGACACCCTGCTCGAGAAATACCTCGAGGGGAAAGAGATTTCCCCCGACGAGGTGCGCGCCGTCCTCCGCCGCGCCTGCCTGAAGGTCAGCATCGTGCCGGTCCTGTGCGGATCGTCGTTCAAGAACAAGGGCGTCCAGAGCCTCCTCGACGCCGTCGTGGCGTTCCTCCCTTGCCCGCTGGACCTGGGGGGCGGGGTCGTGGAAGGCCATCATGTCAATATGCGGGACCGCATCGTCCGGAAGGTCTCCGACACCGAGAAAATCACCGGGCTGGCATTCAAGATCATGACGGACCCGTACGTCGGGAGACTGACGTTCGCCCGCATCTACACCGGGACCCTCAAGAGCGGTTCCTACGTGTACAACCCGATCTCCGACAGGCGCGAGCGCGTCGGGAGACTCCTGCGGATGCACGCCAACCACCGCGAGGACATCGACGAGGCGTTCGCAGGCGACATCATCGCGATCGTGGGGCTGAAGGCGACCAAGACGGGAGAAACCCTCTGCGACGAATCCGATCCGATCATCCTGGAGAAGATGGAATTCCCGCAGCCGGTCATCGCCGTCGCGATCGAGCCGAAGACCAAGGCCGACCAGGAGAAGATGGGCGAGGCCCTGGCGAAACTCTCCGAGGAAGATCCGACGTTCCGCGTTTCCACCAATGAGGAGACCGGCCAGACCATCATCAGCGGAATGGGCGAGCTGCACCTCGAAATCATCGTCGACCGGATGAAGCGCGAGTTCCGCGTCGAAGCGAACGTCGGGAAGCCGCAGGTGGCCTACAAGGAAACGATCCGCAGGAAGGTCCAGATGGAAGGGAAGTTCATCCGCCAGTCCGGAGGCCGCGGTCAGTTCGGCCATGTCTGGATCGAGGTCGAACCGAACGAGAAGGGCAAGGGGTACGAGTTCGAGAACGCGATCGTGGGCGGCGTGATCCCCAAGGAATACATCAATCCCGTGTCGGAGGGGATCGTGGAGGCCATGCGCAACGGCGTCCTTGCCGGTTACCCCGTGGAGGATATCAAGGTGAAGCTGTTCGACGGCTCATTCCACGACGTGGATTCGTCGGAAATGGCATTCAAGATCGCCGGCTCCATGGCGTTCAAGGACGCCGCGCGGAAGGCGCATCCCGTGATCCTGGAGCCGATCATGGACGTGGAAGTCGTGACCCCCGAAGATTACATGGGAGACGTCCTGGGCGACATCAGTTCGCGTCGCGGGAAAATCGAGGGCCTTTCCTCCAGGAAAGACGCCCAGATCATCAAGGCGAAGGTCCCCCTGTCGGACATGTTCGGCTATTCGACGATCCTCCGGTCCATGACCCAGGGGCGCGCGATCTACAGCATGCAGTTCTCGTATTACGAAGAGGTGCCGAGGAGCATCTCCGACCAGATCATCGAAAAAGTCAAGGGCAAGGAAAGCGTACCGGCATAACCCCTGGATTGAAAACAGTATCGTCCACCATCGCAGCATCAAAGGAGAGAACCCATGGCAAAGGAAAAATTCACACGAGATAAACCGCACATCAACGTCGGCACGATCGGGCACATCGATCACGGCAAGACGACGCTCACCGCGGCCATCACGATGGTCCTCGGGAAGAAAGGCCTCGCCTCCGTCCGGACGTTTGACAGCATCGACAACGCTCCCGAAGAGCGCGAGCGCGGCATCACCATCGCCGTGGCGCACGTCGAGTACCAGACCGAAAAACGGCACTACGCCCACGTGGATTGCCCCGGTCACGCCGACTACATCAAGAACATGATCACCGGCGCGGCGCAGATGGACGGAGCGATCCTCGTCGTCGCCGCGAACGACGGCCCCATGCCCCAGACGCGCGAGCACATCCTGCTCGCCCGCCAGGTCGGCGTGCCGAAGATGGTGGTCTTCATGAACAAGGTGGACATGGTCGATGATCCCGAGCTGATCGAGCTGGTCGAGATGGAAATGAGGGACCTGCTCAAGAAGTACGAGTTCCCGGGTGATGAGATTCCCATTATACGCGGCAGCGCCCTCAAGGCGATGGAGCGCGCAATCGCGCCGGATTCGAAGGCGGACGATCCGGCTTTCAAGCCGATTTTCGAGCTGATGGACGCGGTGGATACGTATATTCCGGTCCCGAAGCGCGATATCGACAAGCCGTTCCTGATGCCGATCGAGGACGTGTTCTCGATTACGGGCCGCGGGACCGTCGGCACCGGCAGGGTCGAGCGCGGCAAGGCCAAGGTCGGCGACGAAGTCGAGCTGATCGGGCTCGGCGCGCACAAGAAGACGGTCATCACCGGCGCGGAGATGTTCCGGAAAGAGCTCGACTATGTTCAGGCCGGCGACAACGCGGGTCTGCTCCTGCGCGGCGTGGAAAAAACCGAGCTGGAGAGGGGAATGGTCGTGGCCAAACCGGGTTCGATCACACCCCACAAGAAGTTCACCTGCCAGGTCTACATCCTCAAGAAAGAGGAAGGCGGACGCCATACCCCGTTCTTCAACGGGTACCGGCCGCAGTTCTATTTCAGGACGACGGACGTGACGGGTGTGGCGACGCTGCCCGGCGGGACCGAGATGGTCATGCCCGGCGACAACGTCGACAACATGAGCGTAGAGCTCATCGGTGAGATCGCCATGGAAGAAGGTCTCCGGTTCGCCATCCGCGAAGGCGGAAAGACCGTCGGGGCCGGCGTGGTGACCAAGATCCAGGAATAAACCAGCATAGTACGACAGGGAAGGTCAGCAGTGGCAACTCAAAAAATACGGATCAAACTGAAGTCATACGATCATACGCTGATCGATAAATCGGCGGAAAAGATTATCAAGACCGTCAAGTCGACAGGCGCGGTTGTATCAGGACCGATTCCGCTGCCGACCAAACGCACGCTGTACACCGTGTTGCGGTCTCCCAACGTGGACAAGAAATCACGCGAACAGTTCGAGATGCGGTCCCACAAGCGCCTCATTGACATACTCAACTCGTCCAACCGGACGGTTGATTCGTTGATGAAACTGGAGCTCCCCGCAGGCGTCGATGTGGAGATAAAAGTCTAAGTATCTTTTTCGTATCCGTTCTTCACTCATCCCCCGCCCGGGGGGCTACGGCCTCCCCGGATGGAAGGGTTCTATTTAAAAAGAAAGACAATGACTGGTATCCTCGGTAAGAAAATAGGAATGACCAGCGTCTTCGATGAAAGGGGACAATCCATCCCCTGCACCGTCATCGAAGCGGGTCCCTGCACGATCACGCAGATCAAGACCATCGAGAAGGACGGGTACACCGCCCTTCAGCTCGGTTTCGACGATAAGCCGGAACGCGCCGTCAACAAGCCGGAGGCGGGACACCTGAAGAAGGCCGGGGCCACGGGGAAGAGGCTCACCCGGGAGTTCAGGGGCTTCGACATCACCAAGTTCCAGCTGGGCGCCGAGATCCGGGTCGACTCCATCTTCGTGGTCGGGGACAAGGTCTCCGTCGCCGCGAAGTCGAAGGGAAAGGGCTTCCAGGGCGTTGTCAAGCGCCACCATTTCGGCGGCGGCTTCCGGACACACGGTCAGAGCGACCGCGAGCGCGCCCCCGGTTCGATCGGCGGCAGCTCCTACCCCTCGAGGGTATTTAAAGGAATGCGGATGGCCGGCCGTATGGGCGCAGACCGCATCACGGTGAAGAATTTGCGGGTGCTGAACATCATCCCGGAATCCAACATCATCCTTATCTGCGGATCGGTGCCCGGGCACAACAACACCTACGTGGAAATCATAAAGGAATTGAGATAGGAAGCGCCGGATTATGGAAGTCGACATCTATACGAAAGAAGGAAAGCCGAGCGGGAGGAAGATCTCCCTCCCGGCCGCGGTCTTCGGCATCGAGCCGAACCAGCACGCGATGTACGAGGCCGTGACGACCCATCTCGCGAACCGGCGCCAGGGCACGCACAAGACGAAGACGTACGGGGAAGTGTCCGGAAGCGGTAAAAAACTCTGGAAGCAGAAACACACCGGGAGGGCCAGGATCGGCGCGCTTCGTTCACCGCTCTGGAAGGGCGGCGGCACGATCTTCGGGCCGGTGCCCAGGGATTACTCGGGGAAGCTCCCGAAGAAAGTGCGCCAGCTCGCCCGGCGGTCCGCCCTCAGCCACAAACTGCGGGAGGAATCGATCAGGGTGATCGAGGACTTCACACTCGACGCCCCGAAAACGAAGGAGATGGCCGCCATGCTCGCGGCGCTCCAGCTGAAGGGGAAGAAAACGCTCCTCCTGACGTCGAAGAACGATCCGACCTTGTGGAAGGCGGGTCGGAACATCCCGAAGCTGAACATACTCGAGGCCTCCAAGGCAGGCACGTACGACATCCTCGACAACCAGGTGCTCCTGCTCCAGCAGGGCGCGGTCGCCGAGATTGAAAAATCGTTGGCATGACAGGACTCCCATGACAGGCATCATTTTTCGCCCGATCGTCACCGAGAAGATGACGAGCATCCAGGACAAGGGCCGGTACGCCTTCGAGGTGGACCTCGGCGCCAACAAAATTGACATCGCCAGGGCCGTGGCGAAGAAATTCAACGTCACGGTGGTGAACGTCCGCACGATGAACTACAAGGGGAAATCGAAAACCCAGATGACCAGGCGCGGCCGGTTCGCAGGGAAGACCTCGCACTATAAGAAGGCGATCGTCACCCTCAAGGATGGCGACGCCATCAACCTCTTCGAAAACGTTTAACAGGACAAGGGAATAGGGTACCACGATGCCCGTACGCAAATTACGACCGATGACGCCCGGCACCCGATGGATGTCGGTGCAGACCTTCGGCGACATCACGAAATCGAAGCCGGAAAAAGCCCTGACCGAACCCCTCCCGAAGACGGGGGGTCGGAACACGAACGGCCATATCACCTCGCGGCACAGGGGGGGCGGCCACAAACGGTTCTACCGGATCATCGACTTCAAGCGCGACAAGCGCAACATCGAGGCGCGGGTGATCGCGATCGAATACGATCCGAACCGTTCGGCCAGGATCGCCCTCCTCTGTTATAAAGACGGGGAGAAACGGTATATCATCGCGCCCGACGGCGTCAAGGTGGGCGATGTCCTGATGTCGGGCGAAGGGGCCGAGATAAAGGTCGGCAACTCGATGCCGCTGGCCAACATCCCGGTCGGCACTTCGGTCCACGCCATCGAAATCAGGCCGGGGCGCGGGGCCCAGATCGGCCGCAGCGCGGGCGCGGAGATCCAGCTCATGGCGAAGGAAGGGAAATTCGCGCAGCTCAAACTTCCCTCTGGCGAAGTGCGGAACTTCCCCGCGACCGCCTATGCGACGATCGGGATCGTCAGCAACCGCGACCACGAAAACATCACGCTCGGCAAGGCGGGGCGCTCGCGGTGGCTGGGCATCAGGCCGCAGTCGAGGGGCGTCGTCATGAACCCGGTCGACCATCCTCACGGCGGCGGCGAAGGCAAATCGCCGCAGGGCAATCCCCATCCCGTCTCCCCGTGGGGATGGCACACGAAGGGGAAGAAGACGCGGCGGCATAAACTGGCGTCGAGCAAGTTCATCGTCAAACGCAGGAAATAACACGTATGGCACGTTCGCTGAAAAAGGGTCCCTACGTCGACGCGAGGCTTCAGGCGAAGATCGACGCGATGGCGAAGTCGGGACAGAAGAAAGTGATCAAGACCTGGTCCCGGCCCTCCACCATCACGCCCGAGTTCGTGGGCCACACGTTCGCCGTCCACAACGGGAACAAGTTCATCCCCGTGTACGTCCACGAGAGCATGGTGGGGCACAAGCTGGGCGAGTTCGCGCCGACGCGGATCTTCCGCGCGCATCCCGGCCTGAAGAGCGAAGCATCGTCTGAAGTCGGAGGGTGACCATGTCGGAAACCCGCGCTATCAACCGCTACATCGGGTCGTCTCCCCGCAAGATGAGGCTCGTCATCGACCTCATCAGGGGAAAATCGGTCCCCGAGGCGCTCACGATCCTCCACTATTCGCCCAAGCATCCGGCGAAGGTCGCCGAGAAGGTGCTCCGGTCGGCCGTGTCGAACTTCCAGAACAAGGACCAGGAGGGAAGGACGGAAATCGAGTCGCTGTTCGTGAAGAGAGCCTACGTCGATCCCGGACCGAGCATGAAGCGGATCCTGCCCGCCCCGATGGGCCGTGCGTACCGCATCGTCAAGCGGTCGAACCACCTGACGATCGTCGTGGACAAGCGCGCGGCGCGCGCGCGCGGGAAGGCCGCAGCGGCAGCCCCGGCACAGGGTGCGAAGACGCAGGCCGCGAAGCCGCAGACCGCGAAGCCACAGGCCGCGAAAGCAAAAACGAACACATCGAAAGAATAGGAGGACGATTGGGACAGAAGGTACACCCGGTAGGTTTCAGGCTCGGCGTTCTGCGGACGTGGGATTCAAACTGGTACGACGACAAGAGTTTCGCCGACAAGCTCCTGGAAGACCTGAAGATCAGGAACTACGTCTCGAGCCGGCTCAAGAAAGCGGGCATTTCACGGGTCCTCATCGAGCGGACGCCGAAACGGGCCGTCATCACGATCCACACCTCCCGGCCGGGCATCGTCATCGGCCGCAGCGGGAAGGAGATCACCCAGCTCGAGGAAGAACTCAAGCAGCTCACCTCGAAGGAGGTCAAGATCCTGATCCACGAGGTGAAACGGCCCGAGCTCGACGCATTTCTCCTGGCCGAGAACATCGCGGGACAGCTCGAGGGAAGAACCTCGTTCCGCCGCGCGATGAAGATGGGTATTACATCGTCGATGCGGATGGGTGCGGAGGGCGTGCGCATCATGTGCGCCGGACGCCTGGGCGGCGCCGAAATTGCGAGGACCGAGCAATATAAAGAGGGCAGAATCCCCCTTCACACGCTCCGGGCGGACATCGACTACGCCCAGGCGACGGCGATGACCATTTACGGGACGATCGGCGTGAAAGTGTGGATCTGCCGCGGCGAGATGCTCGAACGTCCCGCGGCCAAATAACCGCGCGGCAGAGAGCACAGACAGCGAACACAGAGGACGACGGATGTTACTACCCAAACGAGTAAAGTACCGCAAGGCACAGCGCGGGAGGATGAGGGGCAAGGCCACCCGCGGCGCGATGATCAATTTCGGAGACTACGGCCTCAAGGCGATGGAGCCGGGGTGGATCACCCAGAGGCAGATCGAAGCGGCCCGCGTCGCTCTCACCCGACTCATGAAGCGCGAGGGCAAGGTCTGGATTCGGATCTTTCCGACGAAACCGGTGACAAAGAAGCCGGCCGAAACCAGGATGGGGAGCGGGAAAGGCGTCCCCGAGTTCTGGGTGGCCGTCGTGAAACCGGGCACGGTGATGTTCGAGCTCGGCGGGGTGAACAAGACCACGGCAGCCGAAGCGCTGAAGCTCGCGTCGAGGAAACTGCCGATCAAAACCAGGATGGTGGCCCGTCCGACGCTGGGCTTCGCAGGATAAGGAACAGAGCATGAAAGCACACGACATTCGCGGACTGCAGGTCCCGGAACTCGAAAAGAGGATCCGTGAGGAGGAGGAAAACCTCGTCCACCTGAAATTCCAGAAGGCCACCAGCCAGCTGGAAAGCCCGATCAAGATACGCAGCGTCCGCCGCGAGATCGCCAGGATGAAAACCGTCCTGCGGGAAAAACAGGCGGCGCCGGGAACGGCCGCCCCGGAAGCAGTCGCATAACCGCCGGAGAGAGAGACCATGAACGAGCGAACCACACAGAGAAAAGTCCGCCAGGGCAGGGTCGTCAGCAACGCCATGCAAAAGAGCATCGTTGTGGCGATCGAACGGAGAGTTCCCCACCCGGTGTACCGGAAGTATTTCAAACGGACCGTGAAGCTCACGGCCCACGACGAGAAGCAGGAGGCGGGCATCGGCGACCTGGTCAGAGTCATGGAGACACGGCCGCTCAGCCGGACCAAGCGGTGGCGGCTGGTGGAAATCATCGAGAAAGCCAAATAGCAGGCGGTGCGATATGATCCAGGAAGAGACAAATCTTGTTGTTGCGGACAACTCGGGCGCCAAGAAGGTCCGCTGCATCCGCGTGCTGGGCGGTCATGACCGCCGGTACGCCTCGATCGGGGACCTGATCGTGGTCTCCGTGAAGAGCGCCATCCCCGGCGCCGGCGTGAAGAAGGGCGAAGTTTCCCGCGCCGTCATCGTCCGGACCAAAAAAGAAATACGACGGAAGGACGGCTCGTTCATCCGCTTCGACGAGAACGCCGCCGTGCTCCTCACCCCGCAGGGCGAGCCGCGGGGAACGCGCATCTTCGGCCCGGTCGCGAGGGAGCTGCGCGAAAAAAACTACATGAAGATCATTTCACTCGCGCCCGAAGTCCTATAATCCGGAGACTGATACGGTCATGAGCATTCAGAAAAACGATACGGTGATGGTTGTCGCCGGGAACTCGCGAGGGAAGACGGGGAAGGTCCTCAAGGTCTACCGCGAGGACCGGCGTGCGATCATCGAGGGCGTCAACATCATCAAGCGCCACACGAGGGCGTCGCAGAAAAACCCGCAGGGCGGTATCGTCCAGAAGGAAGAGGCGATCCACGTGGCCAACGTCATGGTCGTCTGCCCGAAGTGCGGCAAGCCTTCGAGGCTCGGGCGCAGACAGATCACCGATTCGGTCAGCGGACGCAAGCAAACGATGCGGGTCTGCAAAAAATGCGAACACATGTTTTAAGTGAAAGAACGGGCCATGGCAAAAGAGACAAAAGAGACGAAAGAGAAAAAAGAAAAGAAACCGAAGGGTGACCAGGCGCCGAGGGCCGACAAAGGGCCGCAGGCCCACGCCGAGGAGAAGGGGACCACGCCGCGGCTCCAGGAGCTCTTCCGGAAGTCGCTGACCCGGGATCTGATGACGCGCTTCAAGTACAGGAGCATCATGCAGGTCCCGAGGCTCGAGAAGATCGCCGTCAACGTCGGCGTCGGTGCGGCCACCCAGGACCCCAAGATCCTCGACACCGTGGTGAAGGAGCTCGAGAGCATCGTCGGGCAGAAACCGGTGGTGACCAAGTCGAAGAAGGCCATATCGAACTTCAAGCTCCGCGAGGGGATGCCGATCGGGGTGCGCGTCACGCTGCGCAGGCACAAGATGTACGAGTTCATGGACCGTTTCGTCGCCGTCGCCGTTCCGAGGATCCGGGACTTCCGCGGGTTCTCGGACAAGTCGTTCGACGGCCGGGGCAACTACACCGTCGGCGTCAAGGAGCAGATTATCTTCCCCGAGATCGACGTCGACAAGGTGACGCGCGTCTTCGGCATGGACATCACGTTCGTGACCACCGCGGAGACCGACCAGGAGGCGATGGAATTGCTGAAAGGCCTCGGATTCCCCTTCGTGAAACGCGAAGAACAGGCGGCCGCGTAACGGCGCAGTCAACGGACCACACGAAATTTCAACACCAGGACGATAGAGAGGAGTGAACAGTTGGCGCGACTAGCAATGGTAGTGAAGGCGAAAAGGAAGCCGAGGTTTGCGGTTCGGGCCCACAGCCGCTGCCAGATCTGCGGGCGTCCCCGGGCGTTCCTGCGGAAATTCGGCATCTGCCGCATCTGCTTCAGGAAAATGGCTCTCGAGGGGAAAATCCCCGGAATCGTGAAGGCCAGCTGGTAAGGAGACATCAGGAAAACTATGCAGACGACAGACCCCATCGCCGATTATCTCACCCGGATCCGCAACGGCATTCATGCCCGGCACAAACGGATCGACGTCCCCGCGTCGAACCTGAAGCGGGAGATCACGAGGATCCTGGCCGACAAGAAACTCATCGCCGGGTACTCCGAGATCAGGGACAACCGCCAGGGAGTGCTCCGAATCGCGCTGAAGTACACCGAAGGCATCAACGCCATCACCGGACTCCAGCGGATCAGCAGGCCCGGGCTGCGCATCTACACGCAGGCCGATCGCCTGCCCAGGGTCATGAACGGGCTCGGCCTGGCGCTGATTTCCACCTCCCAGGGCATCCTCACTGACAGGGATGCCAGGGCGAAAAAGGTCGGCGGGGAAGTCCTCTGTTACATTTGGTAATCAATCGTCGGTAAGGAGAAAACGTGTCCAGAATCGGAAGGCGGCCGATCGCCGCAATCAAAGGGGTCAAGATCGAACGGAAAGGGGAGCACCTGAAGGTGACCGGTCCGAAGGGGGAACTCTCGGCGGTAGTCCCCGCCTCGATCACATTCGAAGTGGGCGAGACAGGGATTCTTGTCAAGCGCGCTTCGGAGAAGAAGAGCGACAGGGTGCTGCACGGTACATGGAGGGCGCTCCTCGCGAACATGATGCGGGGTGTTTCTGAAGGGTTCCAGCGGAGGCTGGAAATCGTCGGCGTCGGCTACAAGGCCGAGCCGAAGGGGAAGCACATCCAGTTCGCGCTCGGGTATTCCCACCCGATCCTCTTCACGCCGCCCGTGGGGATCAAGATCGAGGTGCCCCAGCCGACGGCGCTCATTATTTCGGGGATCGACAAACAGTTGGTGGGCCAGATCGCCGCGAAGATTCGATCGTTTAGGCCCCCCGAGCCGTACAAGGGCAAGGGCGTGAAATACGAAGGCGAATATATCAGACGGAAAGCCGGCAAGGCCGCGGCCACCGCCGGAAAGACAGGATAACAGGCTAGGACAGGCTAGGACAGGCTAGGACAGGCTAGGATATGATCAAGAACACAAGAAAAGAACATCGGCTGGGCGTCAAGTCCCGCATTCGCAAGAAAATCCGCGGGACCACCGAGCGTCCGCGCCTGGTGGTCTACCGGAGCCTGTCGCACCTCTACGCGCAGGTGGTCGACGACTCGCAGGCGAAGACCATTGTCGCTTGTTCCTCCCTCAGCAAGGACCTGAAGGCCGCCATCGGCGCGCTGAAGGGTCAGAAGGAAAAAGCGAAATCGCTCGGGCAGCATATCGCAAAACTGGCGATCGGAAAAAACATCAGGACCGTGGTGTTCGACAGGAACGGATACCTCTTCCATGGCATCGTCAAATCGCTGGCCGACGGCGCCCGTGAAGGGGGTTTGAAGTTTTAACGTACCCGTCGACCCCGGTCTGCATGATCGTGCCGGGTCGTCTAATGGCAGGACAGCGGCCTTTGGAGCCGTCAGTGGAGGTTCGAGTCCTCCCCCGGCAGCTGGAAACGCACACATTACAGAACGGAGAAAGACAGTGGCTCGGATAAAAGCAGGTGACATGGATCTGAAGGACAAGCTGGTCCACATCAACCGCGTTGCCAAGGTCGTCAAGGGCGGGCGCAGGTTCAGCTTCAGCGCCATCGTCGTCGTCGGCGACGGGAAGGGGCATGTCGGGGCGGGCCTGGGAAAGGCGAACGAGGTCCAGGACGCCATCTCGAAGGGCGTGGACGAGGCGAAGAAGCACATCGTCGAGGTCAACATCGTGAACGGGACCATCCCGCACCCGGTGCAGTCAAAGTACAGCGCGTCACGCGTGTTGCTCATGCCGGCATCGCCCGGCACGGGTCTGATCGCCGGCGGCGGCATCCGGGCCGTCCTGGAGTCGGCCGGCGTCAGGGACATTCTCACGAAATCGATCGGCTCGACGAATCCCCACAATGTCGTCAAGGCCACCATCAAGGCGCTCATGAGCCTCAGGGACGCCCGCCGCACGGCCCGTCTCCGCGGCGTGACCCTGGATGAATTGTTCGAACGCCCCGCGTCGGAACCGGCGCGGTCAGAAGGGAGATCATGATGCCGGTGAAACTGAAAATTACGCAGGTTGTCAGCCAGCTCGACTGCCTCGAAGCCCAGAAACGCACGATCAGGGCCCTCGGCCTCGGCAGGCCGAACTATTCCGTGGTCAAGGTGGATTCCCCGCAGATCCGCGGGATGCTCAACACGGTGCGCCACCTTGTGAAAGTTGAAGAGGTGCCATCATGACGAAACCGATCCTGAGCAATCTCACACACGCGAAAGGTTCGCGCAAGCGGGTCAAGCGGATCGGACGGGGCCAGGGCTCCGGCCACGGCGGGACCGCGACGCGCGGCCACAAGGGCGAAGGCGCGCGCTCCGGCACGCACAACAGGCCCTGGTTCGAGGGCGGTCAGATGCCCCTGGTCCGAAGGGTGCCGAAGTTCGGCTTCCACAGCCCCTTCAGGGTCTCCTACCAGGTGGTGAACCTCGACGACCTCGCGAAGGCCGTCGTATCGGGGAAACTCCAGGGGAAGGGGATCACGCCCGCGACGCTCTATGCCTCCGGCCTGGTGGGGAAGAAGACCCAGCCGGTGAAGGTGCTCGGCACCGGCGAGATCACGCAGGCCGTTGAAGTTTCGGCGCACGCGTTCAGCGGAACAGCGACGAAAAAAATCGAATCGGCGGGAGGCAGGACCACGGTACTCAACCGAACCAGCAGATAATCGATGGGAAAGATTTCCGAAAGTTTCCGCAACGTTTTTAAAATCCAGGAGCTCCGGCAGCGGATCATCTTCACCGCCGGGGTCCTGATCGTCGTCCGTTTCGGGTCACACGTCACGCTGCCCGGCATCGACGCGACCGTCCTGGCCGAGGCCCTGAAGAACCAGGCGTCCAACACCCTCTTCGGCCTCTACGACCTGTTCGTGGGGGGTGCGTTCAGCAACGCGGCCGTGCTCGCCCTCGGGATCATGCCGTACATCAGCGCGTCGATCATCATCCAGCTCCTCGGCGCCGTCATCCCCTATTTCCAGAAACTCTCGAAAGAGGGCGAGGAGGGGAGGAAGAAGATCACGCAGCTGACGCGTTACGGCACCGTCGGCATTTCGCTCCTGCAGGCATGGGGCGTCAGCGTCCAGCTCGCCAGCATCCAGGTGAACGGGATGCCGATCGTCCCCGCCGCCGTCCAGGGGGTCGGGTTCCACCTCTCCACGATGATCATCCTGACCGCGGGAACGGTCTTCATGATGTGGCTCGGGGAACAGATCTCGGAGAGGGGCATCGGCAACGGCATCTCGCTGATCATCTTCATCGGGATCATTGCCCGCTTCCCGGCCGCCGTCTTCGACGAATACCGGTTCGTCGCCTCGGAGGCGAGGGGACTCATCATCGAACTGATCATCGTCGCGGTCATGGTGCTGGTGGTGGCGTCGATCGTCCTGATCACCCAGGCCACCCGCCGCATCCCGGTCCAGTACGCAAAACGGGTGGTCGGCCGGAAGGTCTACGGCGGAGTGACCCAGTACATCCCGATGCGGGTCAACACGGCGGGAGTCATGCCGATCATCTTCGCCCAGGCGATCATGTTCATCCCGAACACGATCCTCACGTTTTTCCCGGACAGCGAATTCCTCCAGGGGGTCTCGGGGTACCTCAACTACACATCGATCACCTACTCGGTGATCTACGGGCTGATGATCATTTTCTTCACGTATTTTTACACCGCGGTGGCATTCAATCCGAAGGACGTCGCGGAAACGATGCAGAAGCAGGGCGGGTTCATTCCCGGCATACGCCCCGGCAGGCATACATCCGATTTCATCGACAACATCCTGACCAAGATCACCCTTCCGGGGTCGATCTTCCTCGCGCTGGTCGCCATTCTCCCGGCGTTCATGGTGCGGATCGGGGTCACGTCGAGCTTCGCGAGCTTCTTCGGGGGAACGAGCCTCCTGATCGTCGTGGGCGTCGGGCTGGACACGCTGCAGCAGATCGAGTCTCACCTCCTGATGCGCCATTACGACGGCTTCATGAAGAGCGGCAGGCTCAAGGGGCGGAGAGGCTGAGGATCGAAAACGGGGACCATTGCGTACCAGACGAATATCGACCGGCATGACGGCGGGGCTGCGAAAGACGTCACGCGAGATCGAGCTCATGAAGGAGAGCTGCTCGATCGTGGCGGATGTGCTCCGCCTCCTGGGGCCGCTCGTGAAACCGGGCGTTTCGACGGCGGAACTGGACAGTGCCGCGGAAGAGTTCATTAGGTCGCGCGGCGCGGAGCCCGCGTTCAAGGGATACGGTACCGACAAGAGGAACCTCTTCCCGGCGAGCATCTGCGCCTCGGTCGACGATGAGGTCGTCCACGGCATCCCCGGGACGAGGACCCTCGCCGGGGGTGAAATCATTTCGATCGACGTCGGCGTCAGGAAAAACGGTTATTTCGGGGACGGGGCCTGGACGTTCGCCGTCGGCGCGGTCCCCGCTGAGAAGGCCCGGCTGATGCGCGTCACCGAGGAAGCCCTCATGGTGGGTATCGGACGCACCGTGGCCGGCAATCGGGTCCACGACATCTCCGCCGCCGTACAGCAGCGGGTCGAGACCGACGGGTTTTCCGTGGTGCGCGACCTCGTCGGGCACGGCATCGGGACGAGGCTTCACGAGGAGCCGGCCGTCCCGAACTTCGGCAGTCCCGGAACGGGCATGGTGCTCGAAGAGGGGATGACGCTGGCGATCGAACC
>DATDQD010000135.1:0-18496 GCA_035292425.1 Bacteroidota bacterium | reverse complement strand
CCCTCCCTCGAGTTTCCCGAGGAAGGCCCGTTCCGCCGCGGTGGCGAATGTGGCCGCCTCGCTGACGAGCACCGAAAGCAGTTCCGTGAGCGCGGGTTCGCCCGACCTGATCTCGACGCCGAGCGCGCCCTGTCCGGCGGCCGGCATCATCCGTCCGGTGTCGATCGTCTCGCCGATTCTGTCCGCGAGGCCGAGGCGGACGACGCCCGCCTTCGCGAGGATCATTCCGGCCCAGGTCGATTGTTGGAGTTTCGAAAACCGGGTCGCCAGGTTCCCCCGGAGATCGACGACCTCGAACCCCTTCGACCAGCTCATGATCTGCGCGCGCCGGCGGAGGCTTCCGGTGGCAATGACCGATCCGGCCGGGAGTTCAGCGATGGTCCTGAGTGCGGATTTCGGGTGGGGGATGAACGCGTCGCGCGCGTCCTCGCGCCGCGTGACGGCGGCGATCTCAAGCCCCGGCGGAAGTTCGGTCGGAACGTCCTTCAGGCTGTGCACGGCGAGGTCGATCTCGCGGGCGATGAGCGCATCTTCAATTTCCTTGGTGAAGACGCCCTTGCCCCCGATCTCCGGGATCGGCCTGTCCATGAAGACGTCCGCGCTGGTGGAGACGACCTTCACCGTGAAGTCGGCGTCGGGGCGCGCCTCCGCGAGCCGCTGCCTCACCCATTCCGCCTGGAAAAGGGCCAGCTGGCTTCCGCGTGATCCGATGACGACCGTCGTGCGAGGGGATGCCATGTCAGAGCTGTTTGTCGAGCCCGAAGAGGTGCCGGATGAGCGAAATCTTTTTATGCGTGTCCTGGTGGTCGGAGGAGCCGCGGCCGTTGCGCATGTTCGTCATCGGCGTATGGAGGAGCTTGTTCACGATCCGCTTCGTGAGGATGTCCAGCTCCCCGCGCTCCGCCTCGCTGAACCGGTGCCGGATGCGTTCCACCTCCTGCCCCCGGATCGCCTCGAAGCGGTCGCGCAGGTCCTGGAACGTCGGGCCGAGCGCTATCGTCCGGGTCCAGCGGTAAAATACATTGAGCTCCTCGAGGATGATCTTCTGGGCCTTCGGCACTTCAGCCCTCCGGTGGGCGACGTTGAGGTCGATGATGCGGTTCAGCGCGTCGATGTCGTGGAGGAAGACGTTGTCGATGCTGTTGATGAGGGGGTCCGCGTTCCGGGGGACGCCCAGGTCGATGATGATCAGGGGGCGGTTCGACCGCATCTTCATCGCGGCGGCGATGTCGGCCATCGTCAGAATCGGCCGGCTGGTCTGCACCGCCGTAATAATGATGTCCACACCGGGAATTTCGGCCGCCACGGAGTCGAACGGGACTGCGCGGCCCCCGAAGAGCGGGGCGATCTTCTCCGCCGCCGAGAAGGTCCTGTTGGCGATGACCATGTGGCCGAGGTTCCGCGACGCCAGGTGCCTCGCCGTCAGTTTCCCGGTCTCCCCGATCCCGACGAGGAGGGCCGTGCGCTTCGAGAGATCGGCGAAAATCTTCGTCGCGAGCTCCGCGGCGAGGTAACTGACCGAAATCGCGCCTTCGCCGATCTGCGTCTCGGTCCTGACCCTCTTGCCCACGTGGAGCGCGGCCGTGAAGAGCCGGTTCGTGATCGTCCCGGTTGTGCCGTGCTCGATGGCCGCCGTATAGGCGTCCTTCACCTGCGCCGTGATCTGCACGTCGCCGAGGACCATCGAATCGATCCCGGAGACAACCTTGAAGAGGTGCTTCACCGGCTGGAGACCGGTCAGGTGGTAGAAGTTGTCGGGGCCCGGGGGGACTTCGTGGCGCTTGAGCGAGGCGAGGAATTGCCAGGCGGGGACCGCGGGAGCTTCCCCGGGAACCGGAACGTAGTAGAGTTCAGTCCTGTTGCAGGTGGAGATCAGGATGCACTCGCGCGACCTCGATTCCCTCAGCCGCCTGAGCGCGGCGGGCAGTTCGTCCACCGAGAACCACATCGACTCGCGGACCGGGAGCGGCGCCGTCCTGTGGTTGATGCCGACGCAGGCGAGGGCAAGGCCCGGTTCCTTCTCTTTCACTGCGTTCAACGTCCGAATTTATGGAATCCGTACGGCAGGATGGTGGTGACGGCGATGGAGACCACGGCGAGGACGAACCCCGTCACGGTCACGACCATCATCCGCCGGCCCTTCCACCCGGCCGCCTGCTTGGCGACGAGCCCGAAGACGTAGACCACCCAGACGGCGATGGTGCCGAAGAGCTTCGGGTCCGCGTACGAGAACGATTCGATCGCGCGCGGAAGCCAGACCACCCCGAGGGTGATTGCGACCGTCAGGAGGATCGTTCCGACGAAGGTTGCGGCGAAGCTCATTCTCTCGAGCGTTTCAAGGTCGGGCAGACGCTTGTACACCACGCCGAACTGGTTCGACTTGATGTCGTGGTAGAGCATCAGGTAGAGGAGGCCGTAGGCGGCGGATATCGTGATGGCCGCGTACCCCAGCAGCGCGCTGGAGACGTGGAAGCCCAGCAGGTTGCCGCGGAGCGCGGGGGGGACCTGGATGTAATCCCTGATGAACGCCGAGGAGATGATCTGAAAGAAGAGGGGGAGCATCAGGATGAAATACCCCGTCTCCCGGTTGTCGGTCCTCAGCTCGATATAGAGGTACACGAGCGAGACCGTCAGCGAGATTAATGAAAGAATCTCGAAGAACGACGTGATCGGAAAATGTTCGAGGAGGATGGTCCTGATGACGACATAGACAAGGTGCGTCGCGACGGTGGAGGTGAGAAGGACGCGCCGCAGGCCTGCCGCCCGCGGGTTGCCGGCGAAGAATGCCTTCCCGTACACCCAGACGGTTGCAAAATAAAGGGCGGGGAGAACGATTTCGAGCGTCGTGATGAAGAATCGCATCTGAAGAAGGACAAATTCTTTCGAAAGATACTGAAAATCGGCGCGATTCACAACCGGCCCCGCGCCAGTGTCGCGCCTGTTGCGGGGCCGGCCTTATCTTGCAACTCCTGCACTCCTTTGGTATATTATGCGCACACAATCATACCCCACGACCCCCATGGAAGCGATTCTCAAATATTTCGAAGCAAACCGGAGCAGGTATCTTGCCGAGCTGAAGGAATTCATCGCGATCCCCAGCGTCAGCACCAGCCCCGACCACAGGAAGGACATCAAGCGCTGCGCGGAATGGATCGCCGGCCATTTGAAAAACATCGGCATGAAGGGCATCCGCATCTTCCCCACGAAGGGGCATCCGATCGTTTACGCGGAATGGCTGGGAGCTCCCGGGGCGCCGACCATCCTCCTTTACGGCCATTATGACGTCCAGCCGGTCGACCCGCTGAACCTCTGGACCTCGCCGCCCTTCGAGGCGACCATCAGGGGCGAAAACATCTACGCCCGCGGGACCGCCGACGACAAGGGCCAGGTGCTCATTCATTTCAAGAGCATCGAGGCCTTCCTGAAGCAGGAGGGCAAGCTGCCGGTCAACCTGAAGATGATCATCGAGGGGGAAGAAGAGATCGGGAGCGAGCACCTCGGGCCCTTCGTCAGGGCCAACAAGAAGCTCCTGAAGGCCGACCTGGTGGTCATCTCCGACACGTCGATGTTCGCGCGCGGAGTCCCGTCCCTCTGCTACGGTCTCAGGGGCCTGTCGTACATGCAGATCGACCTCACCGGGCCCAAGGGGGATCTGCACTCCGGGTCGTTCGGGGGATCGGTCCACAACCCGGTCCAGGCCCTGGCCGAAATCATCGCGCAGCTCCACGACGGGCAGGGGCGGGTGACAATCCCGGGTTTCTACGACAAGGTCCGGAAACTCACCGCGAAGGAACGCTCGTCCTTTAAAAAGCTCCCGTGGAACGATAAGAAGTACGCGAAGGAACTCGGCGTCGACGAACTCTACGGAGAGGAGGGATTCACGACGCTCGAGCGGCTCTGGGCCAGGCCGACGCTCGAGTGCAACGGGATCTGGGGAGGATTCACCGGCCAGGGGGCGAAGACCGTCCTGCCGGCGAAGGCTTCCGCGAAGATCTCCATGCGCCTGGTACCCGACCAGAAGGCCGCCGACATCGCGAAGCTCTTCCAGAGGCACATCAAAAAAATCGCGCCCAAAACCGTGAAGGTCGGGGTCGATTACCTCCACGGGGGAGAGGCCGCGATCACCCCGCTCGAAAGTCCCGGCGTGCGGGCCGCGATCCGCGCGCTCGAGAAGGGCTTCGGGAAGAAGCCGCTGTACCAGCGCGAGGGCGGATCGATACCAATTGTGGTGCAGTTCAAGGAGATCCTGGGTCTCGAAACGGTGCTCCTCGGTTTCGGCCTGCCCGGCGAGAACGCCCACGCGCCCGACGAATTCCTGAACCTCAACAACTTCTTCGGCGGGATCAGGACGGTCGCGCACTTTTATAACGAATTACCCCGCGTGTACAAGCGTTGAAGATCTACACGAAGGCCGGTGACGGCGGGAAAACGTCGTTGTTCGGCGGGAAAAAGGTCTCGAAGAGCGCGCCGCGGATCGCCGCTTACGGCACGGTCGACGAGCTCAACAGCACGATCGGCGCGGTCCGTTCCTGCGGCCTTGAGCGGCGGCTGGACGCCTTTCTGGAGCGGGTGCAGTCGGACCTGTTCAGGGTGGGGGCGGAACTCGCGTCGCCGGGGGGCGACGCGCCCGGCAGTCCCGGCCCGGTCGGCGGCGCCGACGTCAGTTTTATGGAAGGCGAGATCGACCGGCTCGACGCGGACCTCGAACCGCTGAGGAATTTCATCCTGCCCGGAGGAACGCCGGCCGCCTCCGCCGCCCATATCGCGCGAAGCGTCTGCCGCAGGGCCGAACGGACCGTGGTGGAACTCTCGGAGCGGGAAACGGTGAGGGGGGAGGTTGTCGTATACCTGAACCGGCTCTCCGACGCGCTGTTCGTCGCGGCGCGCTGGATCAACGCGGCCGCGGGCGCTCCCGAACGCCCGTGGAAGCCGTCAAAATAAAACGAGCACCGTCAGGATTGGCATTCTAACTTGGGAGGCGAAGTCAGAAACCGTGGGTCCTGCCGGTGCCCGACTTTAATATAAAAACTGGAATATAAAAAAGCAACTATTTTTATTCAGTATTTTTTTTTCGACGGTTCCCGCTCCCGCACCCCCCGGTCCGCGCGATGCCGGGCGTATCTCTTTGACTTTCAATCATTTAATATTTATATTTGTCCGAAATTTCTCGTTGCACGGCGTTTCTGAGACAGTTGTATAAGCGCGCTATCGCCTGATCCCGACTCCCCCATGCTCACTGATTTCGGCCGCGTTTTCATTTTTTTCCTGATCGCCGGCATGTTCGTGGCCGTCGCCCTGGTCGCGGCGTGGGTGGTCAGGCCGAAGCGATGGTACGCGGACAAGCTGTCGTCCTACGAATGCGGCGAGGAGCCGGTCGGCAACTCCTGGGTGAAGTTCAACATCCGGTTTTACGTCGTCGCCCTCATTTTCATCATTTTCGAAGTCGAAACCGTTTTCCTCTTTCCCTGGGCGCTCGTCTATAAGGACCTCGGGATGTTCGCCTTCGTCGAAATGCTCGTGTTCCTCTTCATCCTGTTCGTCGGCTACGCCCACGTCTGGGCGAGGGGGGACCTTGACTGGGACAAACCCGTGCCGGTGATTCCGGCGCTGAAGCAGACGGCCCTTCAGGCGCCGCCCGCGCCCGGGAAAGCCTCCGTCACCGGCCGCACACTCTGACCGATTTGTCATCATGGGCCTCCTCGACCGGCAGTTCAACAACAGCAACGTCATCATCACGTCCCTCGACGACCTTCTCAACTGGGCGAGGTTGTCGTCCCTGTGGCAGATGCAGTTCGGGCTGGCCTGCTGCGCCATCGAGATGATGGCGGCGGCCGCCTCTCATTACGATTTCGACCGTTTCGGCGTGATCCCCAGGGCGACCCCCCGGCAGTCCGACGTGATGATCGTCGCGGGCACCGTGACCCTCAAGATGGCGAGCAGGATCAAGCGTCTCTACGACCAGATGTCGGAGCCGCGCTACGTGATCTCGATGGGAAGCTGTTCCAACTGCGGCGGCCCCTACTGGGAACACGGCTACCACGTGCTGAAGGGCGTCGACAGGGTGATCCCCGTCGACGTCTACGTCCCCGGCTGTCCGCCCCGGCCCGAGGCCCTGATGGAGGGGCTCATCAAGCTCCAGGAAAAAATCCGCCGTGAAAGTCTCGTAAAAAAATCCGCCTGACCATGACATTCCAGGAGATCTCCGGTCGCCTTCAGGCCCTTTTCGGGGACAGTGTCCTCGAAGTGAAGACCGAGGGGGTCGTGGACCCTTACGTGAAGGTCGCGCCCGCGAAAGTCCACGAGATCGCGCTCGCCCTGAGAGACGAGCCCGACCTCCGTTTCGATTATCTCATGTGTCTCAGCGGCGTGGACCACGGCAGGGAACTCCTCGGCGCGGTCTACCACCTGAGCTCGATGGCCCGCGGCCACAAACTGACAATGAAGACCGACCTCCCCGCGTCCGACCCGAGGGTCCCGACGGTCAGCGACATCTGGCCGACGGCCAACTGGCACGAACGCGAGGCCTGGGACATGTTCGGGATTGTCTTCATGAATCATCCCGACCCGCGCCGGATCCTTCTCCCGGAGGACTATCCCGGCCATCCCCTCCGGAAGGACTTCAAGGTCCCGGAATTTTACAACGGCATGAAAGTCCCGTATTGACCCGGGCAATGCGATGAACGGAACCGCCGCGCCGACCATCAGGACGTCCACCGGAAGGGCGATCCGCACCGAGGAGATGGTCCTCAACATGGGCCCACAGCACCCGTCGACGCACGGCGTGCTCCGGCTCGAGCTGGTCGTGGACGGCGAGATCATCGTGGACGTCATCCCGCACATCGGCTACCTGCACCGCTGTTTCGAGAAGCACTGCGAGGCCATGACGAACTACCAGCAGGTGATCCCCTACTGCGACCGGATGGACTATATCGCCTCGATGAACATGGACTGGGCGTACGCGCTCACCGCGGAGAAGATGCTGGGGATTCGGGTCCCGGAACGGGTGGAATACATCCGCGTGATCATGGGGGAACTCCAGCGAATCGCCTCGCACCTGATCGCGCTCGGCACCTACGGGCTCGACGTCGGCGCGTTCACGCCGTTCCTTTTCATGTTCCGCGACCGCGAGATGATCCTCGACCTCTTCGAGATGACGTGCGGCGCGCGCCTCCTCTATAACTACATCTGGATCGGCGGCGTCTCCCACGACCTCCCCCCGGAGTTTGTCCCGCGGGCCAGGGAATTCTGCAGGTACTTCCGGCCGAACATCAAGGAGTTCAACGACCTCCTTACATACAATGAAATTTTCATCAAGCGAACCGCCAATGTCGGCATTCTCCCCGCGGACGTGGCGATCTCCTACGCCTGCTCGGGGCCGATGCTCCGCGGCTCGGGCGTCAAATGGGACCTCCGGAAAAACGATCCCTACTCCATCTACGACAGGTTCGACTGGGACGTGCCGGTGGGGAAGGGCGAATACGGGACGGTGGGTGATTGCTGGGACCGCTACATGGTGCGCATCCGCGAGATGGAGCAGAGCCTGAACATCATCGAACAGGCCCTCGACCGCATCCCCGAAGGGGACGTGATGTCGGCGGTCCCGAAGAGGATCCGGCCGGCGGCCGGGGACGTCTACGTGCGTTCCGAATCGCCCCGCGGCGAGATCGGGTTCTACATCGTGAGCGACGGTACGGGGAGCCCGTACCGGGTGAAGGCGAGATCGCCGGCCTTCGTGAACCTGAGCGTGGTCCCGGAGATCAGCAGGGGATACATGATCGCCGACCTGGTGGCCATCGTCGGGAGCGTGGACATCGTGCTCGGGGAGGTGGACAGGTAGCCCGTGGCTGAATTTCTCGCGGACCTTCTCGGCAGCGACATCCTCGCCTACGTCGTGGTGGCGATGCTGCCGCTCTTCCTGTGGGTGCTCCCGTACGCGCTCTTCGCGGTCTGGCTCGAACGGAAAGTTTCCGCGCACATGCAGGACCGGCTCGGCCCGATGCGCACCGGCGGGTGGCACGGGTGGGCCCAGACGATCGCCGACATTCTGAAACTCATCCAGAAGGAGGACATCGTCCCCCGGGCGGCCGACAAGACGCTTCACCTCCTGGCTCCCTTCGTGGTCTTCGTCGGCTCGTACGCCGCGTTCGCCGCGATCCCGTTCTCGAGCTCCTTCATCGGTTCCGGCATCAACATCGGGCTCTTCTACGTCATCGCCGTGTCGTCCCTGGTGGTAGTCGGCATCCTGATGGCCGGGTGGGCGTCCAACAACAAGTGGTCGCTCTTCGGGGCCATGAGATCGGCGGCCCAGATCGTGAGCTATGAAATCCCGACAGCGCTGGCACTCCTGACGGTGGTGATGGTGACCGGGACGCTCGACCTCCAGGAAATCAACCGGCAGCAGGCCGGGCCGTTCTGGAACTGGTTCGTCTTCGCGAAGCCCCCCTTCATTTTCGTCGCCTTCGTGATCTACTTCGTGGCCTCGCTCGCGGAGACCAACCGCACCCCCTTCGACATCCCCGAGGCGGAATCGGAGCTGGTCGCGGGGTATCACACCGAGTACAGCGGGATGAAGTTCGCCATCTTCTTCCTCGCGGAATACGGCAACATGTTCGCGGTCTCCGCCGTCGCCGCGAGCGTGTTCCTCGGGGGCTGGAACAGCCCGTTCGGGGACTTCATGAACGGCCCCGTCTGGGGCGCCTTCTGGTTCCTGTCGAAGGGGATGTTCTTCGTGTTCGTGCAGATGTGGCTGAGGTGGACTCTGCCCCGCCTTCGCGTCGACCAGCTCATGCACATTTCGTGGAAAGTGCTGACGCCGTGGGCGTTCGTGTGCCTCCTCGGCGTCGGAGCGCTGACGATGTTATGAAGCAGTATTTCAAAGACATTTTCCTGGGCGTCTGGACCGTGCTCGTGGGCATGAAGATCACCTTCATGCACATGTTCACGCCCGCCGTCACCAGGCAGTACCCCGACTTCAGGATGAAGCTCCCGGAGCGGGCGCGCAACCGGCTCTACGTCAACATGGACGACTGCATCGGCTGTGACCAGTGCTCGGCGGCGTGCCCGGTCAACTGCATCACGATCGAGACGGTCAAATCGGTGGCCGGGGACGACCTCGGGACCACGTCCACCGGGCAGAAGAAGCGCCTCTGGGTGACGAAGTTCGACATCGACATCGGGAAGTGCTGTTATTGCGCCCTCTGCGTCTATCCCTGCCCGACCGAATGCATCAAGATGACCGACGTGTACGAATTCTCGGAGTACAGGAGGCGCGACCTCATTTACAACTACGTGACCCTTTCGCCCGACGACATCGTGGGGGTAAAGGCGAAGGCGGCGGCGGCCGAAAAAGAGGCGGCTGCGAAAAAAGCGGCTGCTGCTGAGGCGGCCAAAACCGCGGCTAATCCCGCGCCCCCCCCGACCGGCGAGGCCCCCAAACCATAACGACGCCATGGACCTCTTCGACATCATCTTCTGGTTTTTCGCGAGTGTTACGCTCGCTTCCGCGGCGGTGGTGGTCTTCTCGCGGAATATCATCTATTCCGCCTTCTCGCTCCTCTTCACCTTCTTCGGCGTCGCGGGGATCTACGTCCTCCTGAGCGCCGATTTCATCGCCGTCACCCAGCTCCTGGTCTACGTGGGAGGCATCCTTGTCCTGCTGGTCTTCGGCGTGATGCTGACCAACAAGGTGGTGGACGTCGAGATGAAGACGGGGACGCTGCAGGTCCTCCCGGCCTCGGTGGTCGTGGCCCTCGCCGCCGGCACACTGTGCGGCATATTCTACGTCACCGAGTGGCGCGTCAGACCGACTGAAAACGCCCTCCCGACGACCGCCGGAAAGCTCGGGGAGATGATGATGACCTCGTACCTGCTTCCCTTCGAGGTCGCCTCCGTCGTCCTGCTCGTGGCGCTCGTCGGCGCCGCGATGATCTCCCGGAAGGAGCGGAAACAGGCATGACGTCCCACATCACGCTGACTCATTACGTCCTCCTGAGCGCGGCCCTCTTTTCGCTCGGCCTGTATGCCGTGCTCACCAGGCGGAACGCCATCCTCGTATTGATGGGAATCGAGCTGATCCTGAATTCCGCCAACATCAATTTCATTGCGTTCTCCCGTTTCGGGGGGACGAACCTGGACGGCCAGGCCGTCGCGGTGTTCGTGATCATCCTCGCCGCGGCCGAAGCGGCGGTCGCGCTGGCCATCGTCCTGAACATCTACCAGCGCTTCCGCACCGTGAACGTGGACGACATCAATCATCTGAAGGAATAGCGCGACCATGTCCGCAAGCGTCATTGACCTCTCCCTGGCGGTTCTGCTGTTGCCCCTGGCGAGCTTCCTGGTCCTCATCTTCTTCGGGAAGAAGTTTCCCCGCGGCGGCGACTGGTTCGGCACGGCCCTGCTGTTCGTCTGCCTGGCGCTGTCGTTCATCGTCCTCTTCGGGAGGGTGGGGGGACCCTCCGCCGCGGACGCCGTCCGCTTTGCCTGGGTGGATTTCGGCGATGTCCCCGGGATCGGGCCCCTGAAGGTCGACCTCGGCTTCGCGGTCGACAACCTCGCGGCGATCATGATGACCGTGGTCTGCATCGTGAGCGCCCTGATTCATTTATTCTCGATCGGCTATATGCGCGGCGACGTGCGGTACACCCGGTACTTCGCCTATCTCGGGATCTTCACCTTCTCCATGCTCGTCATCGTGGTGACCGACAACTTTTTCCTGATGTACGTCGGGTGGGAGCTCGTGGGCCTGAGCAGTTACCTCCTGATCGGCCACTGGTACGAGAAGAAATCGGCGTCGGACGCCGCGAAGAAGGCCTTCATCGTGAACAGGATCGGCGACATCGGGATGTTCACCGGCATTCTGATTTTATATTTCACCTTCCGGACGTTCACCTTCGACCAGATTTTCTCCGCCATGGCCGCCGGCACGCTCCCGATGGGGAGCGAAAAATGGCTGACGGCCGCGGGCGTGCTCATCTTCTGCGGCGCGGTCGGCAAGTCGGCGCAGTTCCCCCTGCACGTGTGGCTCCCCGATGCGATGGAAGGCCCCACGCCGGTCAGCGCACTGATCCATGCCGCGACGATGGTCGCCGCGGGCGTCTACCTGGTGGCGAGGACCTTCCCGATGATGACCGCCGACGCCCTGACGGCGATCGCCTACGTGGGAGCGATCACGGCGTTCATTTCCGCGACGATCGCCATAGCCCAGAACGACATCAAGAAAGTGCTGGCCTACTCCACGGTGTCCCAGCTCGGGTACATGGTGATGGGCCTCGGGGTGGGGGCCTACACGGCCGGATTCTTCCATCTGACGACCCACGCGATGTTCAAGGCCGGCCTCTTCCTCGGCTCCGGCTCGGTCATCCACGCGATGCACCACGCGATGCACGAGACCCGCGACCACGCCGATCCCCAGGACATCCGCAACATGGGCGGCCTCCGGAAATGCATGCCGGTGACCTACCTGACGTTCCTGATGTACACGCTGGCGATCAGCGGAGTGCCGTTCACCTCGGGGTTCCTGAGCAAGGACGAGCTCCTGGCCGGGACGCTCGCATTCGGCACGCACACGGGGCATTACCTCATTCCGATCGTGGGATTCCTGGTGGCCGGCATGACGGCGTTCTATATGTTCCGGCTGGTCTTCCTGACGTTCCACGGCGCGCACAGAGAAACCGGCCGCGAACGACACCTGCACGAGTCGCCGGCGACGATGACGCTGCCGCTGATCGTGTTCGCCGTTCTTTCGTTCTTTCTGTTTTATTCGTTCAACCCGTTCGGCGCGGCCGGCGGATGGTTCGCGAACGCCGTGCCGAGACCCGAATCGGTGGTGCCGCCGGGCGCGCAGGCGATGGGCGCAGAGGAGTTCGCGGAGGCGATGCACCACGCCCACGTTCCCACGATCGCCCTGTCGCTCCTCGTCGCCGGCATCGGCATCCTCCTGGCGTTCCTCACCTACCGGAAGAAGGCGATCAGCGCCGACGCGATCGCCGCGAAATTCCCCGGCGCGCACAGGTTCCTCGTCAACAAGTGGTATTTCGACGAACTCTACGACGCCGTCGTGGTGCGCGGGACTCTCGGGCTGACCAACGTCCTCCGGTGGTTCGACAATACCATCATTGACGGCCTGGTGAACGGGACGGCGGGATGGACCCGGGCCGTGGTCTTCGGCTACGCCGAACACAGAAAGGAAACGACCATCTCGGCGAATTTCTTCATCGTCGCGGGGGTCATTGTTTCCGCCCTCGCGGCGTGGTGGGCCGGCGCGTGGGTCTTCTCCCTCCCGGACATCCCCGGGGGGATGTTCGGCGCCGGTCTCTTCACGCTCTTCACCGGCCTCCTCACGCTTTTCTTCTTCTGGTCCGGCGCCGGGGGCTTCGACCGGTATGTCGTGGACGGCATCGTGAACGGCGTGGCCTACGTCTCCGGTTTTTTCGGCCTGCTCCTCAGGAAGTTCCAGTCCGGGCGGGTCCAGACCTATATCGTTTTTGTCATCCTCGGGGTGATGATATTGTTCTACATGCTCAGATAACTCAGGGTCAACGATTATGCAATTCCTCGGAATAGGAATACTCAGCTGGATCACCTTCCTCCCCGTCGCGGGAATGGCGGTCGTCCTCCTGCTCGGCAAGGACAACAAGCGGGCGATCAGGTGGACGGCGGCGCTGTTCACCGGCCTCCAGGTACTCCTCTCCGCGCTTATTTATCTTGGATTCGACCGCGGCCTGTCGGGCGTGAACACCCTCGAAGGATTCCAGTTTGTGGAGAAGGCGTCCTGGATCGACATCAGGTCGTTCTCCTGGTTCGGGAACGTCAGGATCGAGTACTTCCTCGGGATCGACGGCATCAGCGTCCTGATGGTCATCCTCACGGCCATCATTTCGTTCATCGCGGTCTTCGCCTCCTGGGGGATCGAAAAATCCCTGAAGGGGTATTTCGCGCTTCTGTTGTTACTCGACGCCGGGATGATGGGCGTCTTCGTCTCCCTCGATTTCTTCCTCTTCTACGTGTTCTGGGAAGTGATGCTCCTGCCGATGTACTTCCTGATCGGCATCTGGGGCGGGCCGCGCAGGGAATACGCCGCGATCAAGTTCTTCCTCTACACGCTCCTCGGGAGCGTCCTGATGCTTCTGGCGGTGATCGCGCTCTATTTCAGCGTCAGCGTCCTCGATCCCGCGACGGGCGAGAAGGTCCATACGTTCAACATGCTCGCGATGATGGATCCGCAGAACTACGAGCCGGGGTCCCTGCTGGCGGGCGTGGACACGTCGTGGAGGTACCTCGCCTACATCGCGCTCTTCGTCGGCTTCGCCATCAAGGTGCCGATCTTCCCGTTCCACACGTGGCTGCCCGACGCGCACGTCGAGGCGCCCACCGCGATCAGCGTCATCCTGGCCGGCGTCCTCCTGAAGATGGGCACGTACGGCCTGCTGAGGGTCAGCTTCCCGATGTTCCCCGACGCGACGGTGGCGTACCAGATACCGCTGGCCATCCTCGGGTTCATCAACATCGTCTACGGCGCGCTCGTGGCGATGGCCCAGACCGATTTCAAGAAGCTCATCGCCTACTCGAGCATCAGCCACATGGGGATCGTGATTCTCGGGATGGCCGCCCTGAACACGCAGGGGCTGACCGGCGCCGTCATGCAGATGTTCAACCACGGCACCATCACCGCGATGCTCTTCCTCATCGTCGGCGTGATCTACGACAGGACGCACACCCGCGGCCTCAACGATTTCGGCGGCCTGATGAACCAGATGCCGAAGTATTCGGGGATCATGTCGGTGGCGTTCTTCGCCGCCCTCGGCCTTCCGGGGCTGAGCGGGTTCATCAGCGAGGCGTTTTCGTTCATCGGCGCCTTCCAGGCCTTCCGTGAAATCACTATCGCGTCCACGATCGGCATCGTGCTGACCGCGGCCTACATGCTCTGGACGCTGCAGAGGGTCTTCCTCGGGACGCTCCCGGAGAAATGGAAGACGCTCCCCGACATCAACGGGAGGGAGATGTTCACGCTCGTCCCGCTGGCGGTGATCGTGATCTTCCTCGGCATCTACCCGGCCCCGGCCATCGACCTGATGAGCTCCGCCGTCAACACACTGGTGGAAGTCGTGAATTCCAATACAGCCATGGCCCTGACCGGCCGGTAGGAGATTATGGTCGAGCATATCCTCTCCAGCACGAAGCTTTTCTACCCCGAACTGACGCTCGCCGCGGCATTTTGCGCGGTGATCATCGTGGACCTGCTCGCCAGGGGCAACCGGATCGCCCCCGCGCTCGCCGCGATGGCGGGGACGCTGCTCGCCGCCTGGTTCGTCCTCGGGGGCGGGCAGGGCGCCGACTCCGTCTATTCCGGCATGGTCGCGGTGGACGCCTTCTCGAGGTTCTTCAAGCTGGTGATCCTCCTGGCGGCGTTCATCGTCCAGCTCTTCTCCCTGCAAAGTTCCGAACTGAAAAACCGCAGCATGGGCAACGGGGAGTACTTCGCCCTCCTGACCGCGATGACGCTCGGGATGACGCTCATGGCGGGGGCAAGCCACCTCCTCATGATGTACCTCGCGCTGGAACTCACGGGACTCTCGTCGTACCTCCTCACGGGCTACACCAGGGAGGCCGAGGATTCGGCCGAGGCGTCGCTCAAGTACGTGATCTACGGCGCCGTCGCCTCGGGCATGATGCTCTACGGGATCTCGATCGTCTACGGGCTCGCCGGCTCTCTCGACATCTACGCGATCAACGGGGTCCTGGCCTCGGGCGGCGTGAGCCTGCCCGCCCTCGTGATCGCCGGCGTCCTGATCACCGTCGGGTTCGGATACAAGATCTCGGCCGTGCCGTTCCATTTCTGGACCCCCGACGTGTACGAGGGCGCCCCGGTGACCATCACGGCGCTCCTTTCCGTCGCGTCCAAGGCCGCGGGGTTCGCGATGATGATCCGCTTCTTCAAGGTCACGTTCGTCGACGTCGTCATGGGGTCCGCGTCGCCTTCCGGGTGGGCGATCCTGAACGGGTTCGAATGGAACCACCTCCTCGCCGTGATGGCCGTGCTGACGATGACGGTCGGCAACCTGGTCGCGCTCTGGCAGAACAATCTGAAAAGGCTGCTCGCCTACTCGAGCATCGCGCACGCCGGATACATGCTCCTGGGCGTCGCCGCCCTGAACACGGAGGGGATCTCCGCGGTGATGATCTACTTCGCGGTGTATCTGTTCATGAACCTGGGCGCATTCTACATCGTCATGCTCGTCGCGAACAAGACCGGTTCGGAGGACATCGACGCCTACACCGGCCTCGGCCAGAAATCGCCCTTCATCGCCGTCGCCATGACGGTGTTCCTGCTGTCGCTGACCGGTATTCCGCCCACGGCCGGCTTCATCGGGAAGCTGTACATCTTCTCCGCCCTGATCGGCGCGAAGCTCATCTGGCTGGTCGTCATCGGCGCGCTGAACAGCGTGGTTTCGCTCTACTACTACGTTCGCGTTCTGCGGAGCATGTTCCTCAGGGACGCCGCCGCCGGGTCGCCGCCGATGAAATTTTCGCCGGCGGAGGTCGCGCTCGTGCTTGCGCTGCTCATCCCGACACTGGCCCTCGGGCTCTATTTCGGGCCGCTCGTCGAGTACGCGCAGGCGTCGGTCTCGATGTTCGGGCTCCCCTAAACGCGCTTATTCCGCACGTTCCGGTTCTGAGCGCGCGCGGGGGGCGCGTGTGATCCTGCACTGATCGTTGAGAACGTCGTTCCGATTGACTATCTTGTCCCTACGCATGGCGATGGGCCTTTCTTATTGGTGAATGACGTCGAGGTTCCGATGGCGTTTATTGAATATATTCATAAAAGGCGAGGAGTACTGATCTATCGTGTTCCTCAACTGATGAACCGATACACTCAGTGTTTCGGTTTTTTTGTTTTACTTCGAAGATCCCTGATAACGTTCTGGCAGCAGTATCAGAGTACACCGATGATTTTGGTTTGACCCGATTCCTCTTTTGCGTGAAGAGATGTTGATCAGAAGAACAAGCGTCCTTTATTTTAGGTCAACGCTGTGCCTCCTCTGCATTCTATCTTGCTGGTCTGTTCTACCATCGCAAGATCTGAGTCGGACTATTCAGTCCAATAATCCGCGCAACTGCGTTCTCAATCGGGGCAACCCGCGGGATGTCCACAATCAATTCCCCTTGAATTCTGCGCAACGTTCAACCGGTGATCTTAAGTTGATTGGGCAGTGGGGCTATGGAGTGTGCAATGCGGTCCATCTTGTCGGCAATACCGCGTATGCGGGGAATGGTCGATACCTTCAGGCAATTGACCTGTCAAAACCGGATACCTTTATCGTCCGGTGGGAACATCTCCTCCTGAGCTATATCGTGGACATAGCCCGGGAGGATTCTCTGCTCTACGTGCTCTACGCGAATCGGGTCATGATACTGAATATTGCTGATTCTTCGATGATATCAATCGTCCATGAGTTTAGCATTTCAGGGTTAAGTGTTCCGAAGCAGATTCTTGTTGAAAACCAAATTCTGTATATCCTCACCATTAGCTCGATCGTGGCGATCGATGTGACAAATCCTCTATTTCCGGTCGACAGGGATGGTATCAGCGCTGATGAACACGTCCAGGAAATCTCGATTCATCGTGGCTACCTCTACATCTCCTACGGGCATTATGGGGGAACAACCGATATCATTAACGCAACCGACCCGGGAAACCTGGAATATGTTGGGGATCTGGCTCGATTCTTCCTTTCGATTCCGGACGTGGGATTTCTCGACAATCTGTTATTTCTCCCATATGGAGAGTTTGTTGGGGATTCTCTTTACGTCATGGGCCTGATGGCCTATGATATTTCATCCCCACTTTCGCCGACCCTTCGGGGAGTTGACACATTGTTGTACGGTCGTCGCTCCTCCTTCGACGATATTATGCCGATGGGAATATCGGTCAAAGACTCGATTGCATATATCCTTACCGTCGACTCCGGCCTTTATTCGGTGAATATCGCGGATCCAGACGAGATTCATATTCTTGGGAAGATTCATCGACCGGAGACGCAGCCTCGGGTTGTAACCAGAAAATTATCTATTGATAACATCAATCGAGGTGCTGTTCCCGTTGAATACGGGTTCTGGTATATCGACACTCTTAATTCTGGCGGCAGCGAGATATCATTCTACCGGACGGGAGGCGCAGCGGTAAGATCCTCCATCATCGATAGTTTCTTGATCCTGTCGGAGTATGGCATCGGATTTTCAATCATCGACGTTTCAGATTTAAGTCATCCGGTTAAGCTCGGCCATCTGGATTTACCAAGGCGATTTCCCGCCAACACTGTCATAGAACCGACACAATTGACCACCAATGAGCGTTATTGTTTTCTCGGTATGAATTATGGTGTAGAGATCGCCGACATCGGTGATCGGGCGAACCCTCTTTGGGTGGGATACATCCCGTATGATAACGACAACGATGTTGGTGTGAAGGGTATGTTCACTGTCGACTCTCAATATGCGTACGTCATGGAGTTTGATTCTACGTTCACAGTATATGATCTATCATTACTACCCTCAATCGTCAAGACGGGAGTACTCAATCTGATGCATTACTATACGAGGTTCGGACACATGACAATCCGAAACGGATTCGTTTACTTTGGTGATCTTAGTAGCGATTCGACTGTCATCGTTGATGTTCGCGATGAAAATCAGCCTCGTGAAGTCAACATACTTCCGATATCATCGAACGACATTGCGGTCCGGGATACCACGTTGCTCTGTGCGACCTTTTCCGGCATATTGGTTCTATCAATCAGTCGTCCGGACTCACCGCAGGTACTCTACCAGATCGATATCGGTGCCACATACTATCTGTCTCTCGGTGGGACTTTTCTCTATGCCACAACGTATGATAGTATCGCAACGATTGATCTCACCGTGCTGGATAGTCCGAAGGTACTGGGGAAAGCTGCACCACCCTTGTGGGGGTACTATTCGCTGGATGCATGGGATCGCTATATTATTTTCTCTTATGGCGTAAATGGATTTGGCGTCTATTTGAACGATTACGTTACACATGTTTCGGACGGCCACCCTATTCCGTCTGCGACGTTCACACTTTTTCATAATTACCCGAATCCATTCAATGCATCTACAATTATACGATATGAACTGGATCAGCCAGGTTTCGTTCGGCTGACAATAAATAATATACTCGGCCAACGGATCACGACGTTGATCGACCAGAATCAATCGACAGGACAGTATTCAATTACATATAATGGTGCCAACCTTACGAGCGGTGTCTATACATATGTCTTGGAGTGTGAGGGGGAACGAAAAATTGGCAAGATGATCGTCACTCGATAACTCAGGAGGAATTATGAAGACTCCGGTTGTGCTTCTCAGCATAGTTTGGTTCTTGTCAACAGCATCAGTCGCTCAGTTGACTAACATTGCTTTAAAAAGTGATTCATACGGTAAAAGCGAGACGGCGTGTGCGATACAACCAAATAAT
>DATDQD010000134.1:0-8201 GCA_035292425.1 Bacteroidota bacterium | reverse complement strand
GGGCGGGTGTCCCTGGGCCGGCCGGGGCGGGCGGCGTTATTTCAGCCAGCCCTCCGCCCGGTACCACGCGAGCGTACTGCGCACGCCCTCCTCCAGCGTCAGTTTCTCCCTGAAGCCCAGCTCGCGCTCCGCCTTCGACCCGTCGAAAGTCCACGCGTCCTGCACGATGTCCCGCGCCTTCTCGAGGTTGAGCACCGCCGGCTTGCTGCCGAACATGGCGAGGAACTGGGCCGCGGCGCCGATCGCGTAGACGCACCATTCCGGGATCCTGACCCTGAAGGGTTTGCGGCCCATCACCGCGGCGGTCACGTCTCCCACGCCGCGCCAGTCGTAGCACTTCCCGCTCGAAATGAAATAGGTCTGGCCGGCCGATTTCCCGTGCTCCCCCGCGAGGATGATCCCGTCTATAAGATCCGAAACGTGGATCAGGCTGACAAGTTTTTCCCTGAACCCGATCAGCGGCTGGATCCCCATCCCCATTGTTTTGAAGAACTCGAAGACGTCGGTGTCCCTCGGGCCGTAGACCGCCGGGGGGCGGACGATCGTCACCGGGATCTTCCCCATCGCCGTGAGGCATTCCTTCTCGGCCTCCATCTTGCTGCGGCCGTAGGTGGTGATGGGGTGGAAGGGCGTCGTCTCGTCGACCGGCGCGCCGGGGGCGGCCGGGCCGACCGCGGCCCCGCTGCTGACGTGCACGAAGCGGCGCAGGTGCCCCTTGGCGGCGAGCACGGCCTCGATCAGATTGCGGGTGACCGCGTGGTTCCCGGTCATGTAGCCCTCCCTGGTCTTCGCCTTCGTGACGCCGGCGACGTGGTAGATCATCTCCGCGTCCGCGACCGCTTTCCGGAGGAAATCTCCGTCCGTGTATTCCCCCTCGCGGTAGTCGACCGGGAGGCGGGCGATCCATTTTTTATCGGAGGACTTTCTGACGATGGCCCGCAGGGAATGCCCTCGGGCATGGAGTCGTTCCGCGAGGTGGCTTCCGATGAAGCCTGTGGCCCCGGTGATCAGGATGTTCATGAAATGCGGTCTGTGCAGGGCCCCGATGGACAGGGCGGTGAATTGACTTTCACGAGCCCATGCAGTATATTAAAAAAAAATTTCCTATCAAATTTCATCGCCCTTCAACTGCGGGGAATGATCCGTTGATGCCGGCCCCGATCCCCGACCCGACCGGAAAACCTGGGAATAGGCCTTCACTCTCACAGAACGAGCATACCCCTGTCGCCATGAGCGCATCTACTGACCAGTCCGCGGGCGCGCCCGCTGCGCCGCCGAAGGCTCCCGTCGACCTCTTCCAGAAATGCCGCGATTTCACCCGGGCCGACGAGGTGAAGCAGGCCGGATTTTACCCCTACTTCCGCGCGATCGAGGAAAACGAAGGCCCGGTGGTCCAGATCGAGGGGCGGAAGGTGATCATGGCGGGGTCGAACAATTACCTGGGCCTCACCGCGCACCCGAAAGTGAAGGAAGCGGCCCGCAGGGCGATCGAGAAGTACGGCACCGGCTGTTCGGGTTCCCGGTACCTGACCGGCACGCTCGATCTGCACAACGAACTCGAGGCGCGGCTGGCGAAGTTCATGGGGAAGGAATCGTGCCTGCTGTTCTCGACGGGATACCAGACAGCTCAGGGGATCATTCCCACCCTCGTCCAGCGGGGCGAGTACCTCGTCACCGACAAAGACAACCACGCCTGCATCGTGGCCGGGTACATGATGGCGAAGGGGATGTTCGCCGATTTCGTCCGGTACAAGCACAACGACATGGCGGACCTCGAGAGGGTCATCTCCCGTCTCCCCGCGGGGGCGGGCAAGCTGGTCGCGTCGGACGGCGTCTTCAGCACCACCGGCGAGATAGTGGCTCTCCCGAAACTCGTCGCGATCGCGAAGGCGCACAACGCGCGGATCCTCATCGACGACGCCCATTCGGTCGGTGTGATCGGCCGCGGCGGCCGCGGAACGGCCAGCCACTTCGGGCTGGCGGACCAGGTGGACATGACGATGGGGACCTTCAGCAAGACGTTCGCCTCGCTCGGCGGATTCGTGGTGGGGGAGGAGCGCGTCATCAATTTCCTGAAGCACCAGTCGCCGGCCCTCATTTTCAGCGCGAGCCCGACGCCCGCGTCGGTCGCGTCGGCGCTGGCGGCGCTCGACATCCTCGAGACCGAACCGGAGCGGATCGACCGGCTGATCAGGAACTCCAACAGGATGCGCGAAGGGTTCAGGAAACTCGGTTTCCGGATCATCGACGGTCAGTCGGCCGTCGTCCCGGTCATCATTGGAGACGACCTGCTGACCTTCACGTTCTGGAGGGAACTCTTCGACGCGGGGGTCTTCGTCAACGCCTTCATCAGTCCCGGCGTGCCCCCCGGGATGCAGATGATGCGGACGAGCTACATGGCGACGCACGAAGACTCGCACCTCGACGCCATCCTCGGGGTGTTCGAGACCTCGGGCAGGAAACTGGGCATCATCTCCTGATCGACCTCGTACGGGGACGGCGGGGCCCGGCCTGATCACCCCGCCTTTCTTCATTCTCTGACCCTCATGCCGCCTCTCACAGTCCGCCCCGTCCGTACCCGAAGAGACCGGAATCGTTTTATCAGGCTTCAATGGACCATGAACTCCCGCCTGGAGCACTGGGTACCGCCGCTCCTCATGGAACGCAGGAAACTGATGGACAGGAAACGGAACCCGTTCTTCCTCCATTCAGAGGCGGAATTTTATATCGCGGAACGGGACGGGAAGCCGGTCGGTCGGATCGCTGCCATCCTCAACTCGAACCATAACCGGGAACACGCCGAGAACATCGGCTTCTTCGGCTTTTTCGAATGCGCCGACGACCGCGAAGCAGCGAACGCGTTGTTCGCCGCGGCGGAGGAGTGGCTGCGCGCGAAGCGGGTCGCCGCGGCCCGGGGTCCCGCGAACCCGTCGGTGAACGACGAGTACGGGCTCCTCGTCGAGGGCTTCGACGACACGCCCGCCGTCAGGATGTCCTACAATCCGCCGTACTACGCGAAGCTCGTCGAGGGGGCCGGATATTCCAGGGCCCGCGATCTCTACGCGTACGAATTGCACGAGGAAACCTTCGTGACCGAAAAACTCGCCAGGGTCTCGGCCCGGCTGATGGAGAGGGAGGCGCTGACCATCCGGCCGCTGAACATGAAGGATTTCCAGGGGGAGATTGAAACGATCAGGGGGCTCTACGCGGCTGCCTGGCAGCACAACTGGGGAGCCGTACCGCTCACAAGGGAAGAGTTCGATGCGCTTGCCGGTGACCTGAAATCCGTTCTAGAGCCCGGTCTGGTCCTATTCGCCGAATCGGCGGGCAAACCGGTCGGTTTCGCGCTCAGTTTACCGGATTACAACCAGGCCCTCAGGTACAACCGCACCGGCTGGTTCCTGACCGGACTCTTCTGCCTGATTTTTTTAAGGAAAAAAATCACGCGGGTTCGTATATTGGTGCTGGGAGTGCTGCCCGACCGTCTTCGCACCGGCGCCGGGACTCTTCTGATGTACGAAACCGGGAGGAGGGCGAACGCGATGGGCTATCCGGTGGGGGAAGCCGGCTGGGTCCTCGAGGACAATATCATGATGAACCGGGCGGCCTCGTTCATGAACGCCACCCGTACCAAGGTGTACCGAATCTACGAAAAGCCACTCTAACCCTGAAGGAGCAGCGACATGCCAGTAAAACCGGTGGATAAGATCTGGATGAACGGCAAGTTCATCAACTGGAACGACGCGAATATCCATATCCTCTCTCACGTTATTCACTACGGATCCAGCTGGTTCGAGGGGATCCGCTGTTACGACACGAAAAAAGGCTCCGCCATCTTCCGGCTCGAGAAGCACCTCGAGCGCCTTTACGACTCGGTAAAAATATATCATGCGGAGATTCCGTACACGCGCGAGGCGCTCACCGAGGCGATCATGGAGACGATCAATGTCAACAAGATGAAATCGTGCTACATCCGCCCGATCGTCTACCGCGGTTACGGGGACGTCGGCGTGAACCCGCTGAACAATCCCGTGGATGTCGCCGTCGCCGTCTGGGAATGGGGCACCTACCTCGGGGTCGACGCGCTCACCAAAGGGATCGACTGCTGCGTCTCCACCTGGACGAGGCCGGCGCCGAACACCCTCCCGACCATCGCGAAGGCCGGGGGAAATTATCTCAACTCGCAACTCATCAAGATGGAAGCCATCAAGGCGGGATTCACCGAGGGCATCGCGCTCGACATCTTCGGCTACGTCAGCGAGGGGAGCGGCGAAAACATTTTCATGGTCAAGAACAAGGACGTTTACACACCGCCGTTCACCTCGAGCGTGCTCCCCGGGATCACGCGCTCCTCGGCCATGGCCCTCCTGAGGGAGGCCGGCCACCGGATCATCGAAAGCCCGGTGTCGCGCGAGATGCTCACCATCGCCGACGAACTGTTCTTCACCGGGACCGCCGCGGAGATCACGCCGATCAGGAGCGTCGACAGGTTCCCGATCGGGGACGGCACGCCGGGACCCATCACGAAAGACGTTCAAAAGCGGTTCTTCGACGTTGTCCACAACGGCAACGATCCGAAAAACTGGCTGACCTTTGTGTTTACCGACTAGAATGGACCCCCGTCCGACGGGGGAGGAGCTGGTCCATGAAGGAAAAGAAACAGTCACCCGCGTCGAAATCGAAGGCGCTGATCCGCCGCATCCTCGTGCCGGTCGATTTCTCGGAGCACTCGAAGGACGCATTGCAGTACGCGGTCGATCTCGGTTCCGTCTTCGACGCCGAGCTCATCCTGGTATTTGTCGTCGAATCGGCGGGGTATCCCGCGGACCTGGGATACGGCCAGGCGGCGATTCCCGCCATGGAGCGCGACCTCTCCGAACGGGGAAAGGCCGAACTCGCGCGCATCGCCGAACAATACATCGGCGGGAAACTCGCCGTGAAATTCCACGTGCCGGCGGGACGTCCTTTCGTCGAGATCATCCGCGCGGCGAGGGAGTTCGAGGCGGACATGATCATCATCGCCACCCACGGACACACCGGCGTCGAGCATATCCTCTTCGGGAGCACGGCCGAAAAGGTCGTGCGGAAAGCCCCCTGCCCGGTCCTGGTGGTGCGGTAGGGCCGTGAACGACGACGCCCTCCCCCTTCCGGGAGAGGGCGTCCGGTCTTTAGTGTCCCGGGGGGGGTTCTTACCTGAGCAGGACCATTTTCCGCATGGCGGAAAATTCGCCCGCCTGGATCCTGTAGAAATACACGCCCGACGGCAGCGCCGCCGCATCGAGCGCCGCGGTGTGGCGGCCCGCCTCCCGCACCTCGCCGCTGATCAGCGTCGATACGAGTTCTCCGATCACGTTATACACCTCCAGCCTTACCCGACGCTCTTCCGGCAGATCGAAACTGATCGTGGTCGACGGATTGAACGGGTTCGGGTAATTCTGCGCGAGCGCGTACGCCGCGGGAATGGCGGCGGCCGAAAGAAGAAACTGCGTGCCATCGTCCGCTTCGATGCTTGCCGACCCGCTGCCGTCGATCGTTCTCCGGAACGTGACCGCATCCCCCTTCTTCCCGATAAGCTCATACCGCCTGCGGTCGCCCGGGTTCTGCGTCCATGAAATCTCCAACGGCCACCGCGACGACCGGATCAACACCGTTATCTCCCAGCGGTCCGCGGGTGATTCGGGGACGATCGCGAGATTCGTCTGCGATCTGAATCGGACATCGAACACCCCGGCCGGGGGCATGGGAGGCAGTTCGAACCGCCCCGGATCGAATGAGCCTTCAGGATCGGGGCCGAACCAGAGCCCCTTCACGGGATTCCCGTTGCCCGTGCCGGACCCAGCCCGGGCGAATTCGAGCCTGTTGAATTTGGCGAGATCGGATGCCGGGCGGCGGGCCGTTGATGTCTTCGGAGCATTGGCGGTGCCCTGGCCGTTCAGGATGAACTGACCGGCCATTGCGGTCTTGACCCAGTACGCTTTTCCGGGCATGATCGAATCGGCGATGGAATAGCCGGCATCGTATCCGAAGAATTCAGTCACGGCGTTTGCCGGGGGATCCTGGACGACGTCATCCACCGAAACGGGCACGGCCACGGAGCCGATGATATTCCACCTTGTCCCGACCGGGATCGTATCGACGGCGACGGGCAGCCCGTCGACGGAAACCGGCTGGTTGCCGGGCAGTTTCACCCAGTATCCCGGACCGTGGTCGATCGAGTCGGTGGTCACGTATCCGCTACCCTTATAGATGTAGACAGGAGCCGTCGCCAGCGGATACACCGCGCTGATTCTCCTGTCGGGGACGGTCTGAGGTACGGACACGAGGTTCCACTCGGGGACGACCTCGTAGGAGAAGGTGTACTGGACGAACACTGCCCTGATCGTGTGAACGCTTGTGACGCCGCTGAACGTGTACGACGAAGGCGTCCCCGCGAACGCCCCGTCGATGATCACGCTGTCGATCAGGTATCCGGTGTCGGGAGCGACGGTGAACGTCCGGTTGCCGCCGTTTACCACCAAGCTGGTCCCCGAGGGGGATATCGATCCGCCCGGCCCGGCACTCGCCGTGATCGCGTACGTGTTCAGAGAGAACCAGGCCGCGATCGAGTGGTTGGCCGTCACGTTGATGAAGTCATAGCCGGCCGGCGTACCCTGGCTGACGCCGTCCATGACCACGCTGTCGGTGTGATAACCGGCGTTCGGGGCCACCGTGAACGATCGGTTTGAGCCATAGTTCGCGATCACCGATCCGGACGGGGTGATCGAACCGCCGGCTGAAGACGTGGCCGCAATCGTGAAAACGTTGATCGAGAAATACGCGTCGATTGCGTGGTTCGCCGTGACGCTGGTGAAATTGTATGCCCCGATCACGCCCAGGTTGAGGCCGTCCACCACGACGCTGTCGATGTGCGAACCGGTATTGGGCGTGATGCTGAAGGAACGGTCCGAACCGTAATTCACGCTGACCGCCCCCGACGGCGAAATGCTGCCGCCAAGCGTGGCGGACGCCGTGATCGTCAGGACATCGATCGAGAAATACGCCGCGATTGAGCGGTTCGAGGTGACGTTCGTGAAGCTGACGGTCGGCACGGGGCCCTGGTTCACGCCGTCCACTACAACGCTGTCGACATGGTAGCCCGTGTTCGGCGTGATGCCGAAGGACTGGCCGCCGCCATAGTTGATGTTGATGGATCCGGAGGGTGAGATCGAACCACCCGCTGAGGCCGTGGCGGTAATCGTAAACACATCGATCGAAAAATATGCATCGATCGTATGGTTTACCGTGACATTGGTGAAGTCGTAACCTGCCACAGTACCCTGGTTCGCACCATCGACCACCACGCTATCGATGTGGTAGCCGGTGTTCGGGGTGACCGAGAACGACTGGTTAGATCCATAGTTGACGATCACAGCGCCCGAAGGCGAGATGTTGCCTCCGGCCGAGGCCGTGCCGGTAACCGTGAACACATCGATCGAAAAATATGCATCGATCGTATGGTCTACCGTGACGTTGGTGAAGTCGTAACTTGCCACGGCACCCTGGTTGACGCCATCAACGGCGACACTGTCGATATGGTAGCCGGTGTTGGGCATGATCGTAAACGACTGATTCGAGCCATAGTTCACGTTCACAGCTCCGGACGGTGAGATCGATCCGTTCGGACCCGCCGAAGCGTTGATCGTGAACGCCTGCAGGTCGAAGGTGGCGAAGATCGAATGATCTTCGGTGACGTTCGTAAACGAATATGAGGCCGTTGCGCCGGCCGACACGCTGTCGACGTGGACATCGGAGATGTAATATCCCGTCGCGGGCGTGATCGTAAACCCCTGGTCGGAGCCGTACATGACCGAGATCGTCCCGGAGGGGGTGATGGTGCCATTGGCGGTGCCGCCGGCGTTGATGATATAGTTATTGATCGAGAAGTAGGCGTCGATCGTATGATTGACTGTGACATTCGTGAAGTCGTAGTTTGCCACCGCACCCTGGTTCGCACCGTCAACCACTACGCTATCGATGTGGTAGCCGGTGTTGGGCATGATCGTAAACGACTGGTTTGCAGCGTAGTTCACATTCACTGCACCGGACGGAGTGATTGAACCACCCGCTGAGGCCGTGGCGGTAATCGTAAACACATCGATCGAAAAATATGCATCGATCGTATGGTTTACCGTGACATTGGTGAAGTCGTAACCTGCCACAGT
>DATDQD010000133.1:0-6055 GCA_035292425.1 Bacteroidota bacterium | reverse complement strand
GATTACATCCCGGACTCGCGCGTCCCGGAGTTTTTCTGCGCGGCCGACGTGTGCGTGCTGCCCTATAAATCCGCGACACAGAGCGGCATCACGTCGATCGCCTACCATTTCGACCTGCCGGTCATCGCCACGGACGTGGGGGGGCTGGGGGAGGACGTCGGCGGACGGAGATCCGGCCTTGTGGTGGACCGGCCCGATCCGGACGCGATCGCCGGAGGAATCCGCGGGTACTTCGACAGGGGGATGAAACCGGAGTGCATCGCGAACATCGCCAGGGTGAAACGGGAAGAGAACTGGTCGAATTTCGCCGAAAAACTCACGGCGTTCGCCGAAACCCTCTAAAGCCGCGGCAGGACAGACAGATTATCCTCGTTGGGCTACCGCTCACCGGTCGAGATCGGGATATCATTCATTCACAAAAAGTAGCCTAACCCCTTGTCCGGTTTTGTGGGGTCATTCCATTGTTCGTGAGGGCGGCGGGTCGCGGGGAGAAATAGGGTTGATCGCGCCGGGGGGAGCGCGCCCTGCGCACCCCCCCTCACGATCGCGTCGGATGGTTAAATTTCCACGTCGACCTGGTAGTGAAGCCGGGCGACGATCTTCGTCCCCGCCGGAACGTTCACCGAGGTGGTCCCGTCGGTCTGGATCCTCACCGACGATGCGAACGGGAGTCCGGAGGTGTCCTGGAGGGCGTTGAGCAGGCTATCCCGGGCCGCGGTGTTGACCGTCAGCACCGAAGCGTCCAGGACGGACACCCCGGGTTCGGCAAGACTGGAGAAGGGTACGTTGGACCAGGCGGCGAGCTGATGGAGGCCCCCGCCGTCGAGCGCGTACGAGAGCGTTCCCGAACTTGTACCGCTCGCCGGGGGGTTTACCATGAAGATCGTGATGTCGTTCACCCTCGATGCCTTCACGTCGTCCAGGTACTCCACGCTCACCTCCGAAATTTCATCCTCGATGACGTAGAGTTCATCCTCGTTCCAGGAATTTCCCCCGTTCAGGTCCACCGATACCTCCAGCGGAAGCCCGAGGGCGATGATGAAGGGATCGACGACCGTGCATCCGGCCCCCGTGAAAACGAAAACTGCTGTCAGCGAAAAAATCATCAGTTTGTTCATTGTGTTTCTCCTTCGAGCCTGATACATGGTTGACGGCGCGCGACGGGATCAGTTGCCGAACCCGATGCCGCCCGAAAAATTCACGACGGAGCCGATGTTGGCGTCCGCGAACAGCTTAAACACACCGAATTTCAGGAGCCCGCCGGCGGTCACGCGGAAGGTGTTCTTCCCGTCGAGTTCAATATTCACCGGCGCGGGGGTAGCGCCGGCGGATGTGTAATCGAGCTTCAGCGTGCTCTTCTCCCAGCCCGCACCGCCGTAGAAGGTAAACGTATCCCACGTCTTGCTCCCCTGCGCGCCCACGACGATCCCCGTGATGTCCATGATGTCGCCGATCGCCATGGTGTTGTACATGATGCCCACGGCGATATCGAGAGGCGGTTCCACGAGGTACTGGCTGATGCTGTGGCGGATGCCGCCGCCGAAGAGTGTCGTCTTCGGGAATTTACCGCTCCCCAGTTCCGGGGATGCCAGGAACCGGATAAATGCCTCGGTCCCCTGCACCGTTCCGAAGGTGACCTGGCCGACGCCGTAGGAGAACAGGCTCGCGTCGATCATCCCGTCCGATCCCTTGTACTGCGCGCCGCTCCCGTCGGTGAACAGCGACGCCCTCGGTCCAAGGATGGTGGGCTGATCGGAGTTCGTTTCGGTGAAACCCGCGGGGAGCTTTGCGGAGAATATCTTGTCGTCGTCGGAGACGATCGAACCCGCCCCCGTGAAATCGATGTTGAAATGAAATCCCTCAGCGGGAATGGCTGCGCTGTGGTAAAAACCCGAGTTGATGTCCGCGCCATAAAGATCGGCGAGGGGCTGGATGAATCCCCGGATGTTGTCTTCGCCGTAGTAGGTGATGGCGTTTTCCACATCGGACTGGGCCGGGGCCTGGGCGCACGCGAGCAGCGCGATGAACGCCGCGGCGATCAGCGCCGGGATCGGCCTGGCTAGAGAGATAGCGATATTCATGAAACCCTCCGATGAGTGATGGTGAAAAGGAAATTTCGCATGAAAGCCTTACATTATGATGCCTCCCGTTGGCGCAGAGGCCCCCGGGCGCGGGGACGCGCCGGCATCGGGATGATCGTACGGGAATTGAAAAAAATATAACGTAAAAAATCCCCATGAGCAAGGGGTCCGGCCACATTTTCCGTGATTTTCTGAAGCGTATTTCGTTCCAATGGCGGGCAGTTCGACGGATATGATCGGTTTTTTCTGTTCCTCCCCCTCCTGGGGGGGATTGGAAATCAACGTGCTGAGGCTGGCGCGCTGGCTTGAGGCGCGGCGGATCCGGGTCACGCTCCTGGTCCGCGAAAACACCCCCCTGCACCGCGAGGCGCTTCTTGCGGGATGCAGTGTTGAAATTATCGGACCGCACAGGAAATACCTCGATCTCTCCTCGGCCCTGACGCTCCGTTCCACGCTCCGGAGGCTCGGGATCTCCACGGTCTTCGTTTTTCACCGGAACGACATGGACGTGATGGCCTGGGTGAAGGTCTTCTCCGGACCGTCCCTCACGCTCGTCTTCCAGCAGCACATGCAGCTCGGGGTTTCGCGCCGCGACCCGGTCCACGCGTTCAGGTACGCCCGGTACGACGCATGGATCTCGCCGCTCGAAGGCCTGCGGAACGAGGTCCTCGCGAAGACGCGCATTCGACCTGAAAAAATCCACGTGATCCCCCTCGGCATCGAAACGAACCGCCTCGACGGCGGCGTACCCGGCCGCGGCGAAGCAAGGAATTACTTCGGCATACCCGGGGGCGGCACGCTGTTCGGCATCCTCGGCAGGATCGAAACGGGAAAGGGGCAGGCCTTTCTGGTGAAGGCGCTGAAGCGGTTGCGGGAGAAGGGGCATGACGCCCGCCTGCTCATCGTGGGGGACGTGACGATCGAGCCGGGGCAGAGGCCGGGCACGAACACTTATGACGAGGAGCTCCGTTCGCTGGTTCGCAGCCTGGGACTTTCCGGCGTGGTGTGGCTGCATCCCTTCGCGGAGGATACGCGGCTCTTTTTCAGGGCGATCGACGCGTGCGTCATGGCGACGACATCCGAAACGTACGGGATGGTGACGCTCGAGGCGATGGCCTCCGGCGTGCCGGTCATCGGGACGGATTCGGGGGGAACGACCGAGATCCTGGGTGGCGGAAAGCTCGGGATGCTCTTCAGGCCGGGTGACGAGGGGGATTTCGTGCGGTGCGCGGAAACGGTGATCCGGGGAGGATATCCCGTTGAGATGATCGCCGCCGCGCGCGCGCGGGTCACGGAACATTTTTCCCACGAGAAGGAATGCGCGATGATCGGGGACCTTCTCCGCCGGCTGCGTCCAGGCGGGACGAACTCCGGCGCCTGACCACGGTCGGTGACGGGAGCGGATTCGGGGCCGGCACCGCACGCCGGGCCGGGGAGTCGTCTCCCCCATCTTCCCACTCTATCCGGCGACGGGCGCCGTTTCTCCTTCCACCGCGCCCGTCACAGCCTCTTCCCCGTGGAGCACCTTCTCCCGCTCGGTCACTTTCGTATACCTCGCGAGAATCGTGTAGACCACCGGCACCAGGACCAGCGTCAGAAACGTTGAGAAGAGCATCCCGCCCACCACGGCGAGACCGAGCGGACGCCTCGACTCGGCGCCCGCGCCGAGACCGATGGCGATCGGCAGAACGCCGAAGATCGTCGAGAACGACGTCATGAGAATCGGCCGGAGGCGGATGATCGATGCCTCGATCACCGCGTCCAGGACGGTTTTTCCCCTGGCCCGGAGCTGGTTCGAGAATTCCACGATCAGGATGGAGTTCTTCGTGACCAGCCCGATGAGCATGATCAGGCCGATCTGAGAATAGATATTCAGCGTCTGGCCGAACACGAACAGCGTGAGGAACGCCCCGAAGACCGCCAGCGGGACCGAAAACAGGATGGTCAGAGGGTCGATGAAGCTCTCGAACTGGGCCGCGAGGACCAGGTAGATGAAGAGGAGCGCGAAGAGAAACATTTCGTAGAGGCTGGAACTCGACGATTTGAACTCGAGCGACTGCCCGCCGTACTCCCGTTTGATCCCGGGCGGGAGTTTCTCCCGGGCGATGGCGTCCATGGCGTCGAGGGCATCTCCGAGACTGACCCCGGGGACAAGTCCGGCGCTGACGGTCGCCGACCTGACGCGGTTGTAGTGGTTCAGTTCCTTGGGCGATACGGTCTCGTTCACGTCCACCACGTTGGCCAGCTGTACCAGCCGGCCCCCGCTCCGGAGGTAAATGTCGTCGATGACGTGGGGGGTCGCCCGGTCGGAGGATTTCATCTGGAGGACGACGTCGTACTGCTTCGTCCCCCGTTTGAAATTGGTGACGACCCTCCCGCCGAGGAGGGTCTCGAGCGTCGAACCGATGTCGGTCACCGAGACGCCGAGCCCGGCCGCGCGGTCCCGGTCGATCCTGATGTCGAGCTGCGGCTTGTTGAGGCGGAGATCGGAGTCGAGGTTGATGAGGTATCCGAGCTTCGAGGCCTCGCCCATCATGATCCCGGCCGCCTGGTTGAGTTCGTCGTAGCTGTCGGACTGGAGGACGAATTCGACGGGATTCGAGCTGAAACGTCCCCCCAGGCTGGGGGGATTGATGACGAACGCCAGGACCCCGGGGATCGACAGCAGCTGCGGGAACAGTTCACGCACGATCTCCTGCTGGGACTTGTCCCGCTCCCCGCGCGGTTTCAGCGCGAGGAAGACGAAGCCGTTCGTCACGCTCCCCGGTCCTCCGAATCCCAGCCCGATGGCGGAGAAGAGCGCGCGCCTTTCCGGCAGGGCGAGGAGCCTCTCCTCGACCTGGCGCATGTATGTATCGGTGTAGTCGAGCGTCGCGCCCTCAGGGGCGATGATGATCCCGAAACCGATGCCGCGGTCCTCCGTGGGGACAAGCTCGTTCGGCAGGAGGTAAAACAAACCGCCGCTGACGGCGAGGGCCGCCACCGCCGCCGCCACGAGCAGGCCCTTCCTGGAGAGCGCCCCGCGGAGCGTCTTTTCGTAGAGGCGGTTCAATAATTCGAAGAACCTGTCGAAGGACCTGGCCGTCCATCCCGTCCCGGTGCCGTGCAGGGGTTTGAGGATCTTCGAGGAAAGCATGGGGGTGAGCGTCAGGGCCACGAACCCCGAGGTCAGCACCGCGACCGCGAGCGATACCCCGAACTCGTTGAAAAGCCTCCCCACCGCCCCGGTCAGGAAGGCGAGCGGGACGAAGACCGCCACGAGCACCACCGTCGTGGCGACGACGGCAAACCCGATTTCCTTGCTGCCGTCGACCGCGGCCTGCAGCCTCGTCTTCCCCATCTCCATGTGCCGGAAGATGTTCTCCAGCACGACGATCGCGTCGTCCACGACCAGGCCGATCGCCAGCACGAGCGCGAGCAATGTCAGGATGTTGATGGTATACCCGGCGAAGAAATCCGCCGCGAAGGCGCCCATCAGAGAGATCGGGATGGCGAGGGTCGGAATGAGCGTCGCCCTGGGGCTCTTGAGGAACGCGAGGACCACCAGCACCACGAGGAACATTGCGATGACAAGCGTTTCCTGGACCTCCGAGATCGATTCGTTGATGAACGTCGAGGAGTCGTACGCGATGTCGAGCTTCATCCCCGCGGGGAGGAGCCCGGCGAGGTCCCCGAGGGCGTCCCGGACTTCCTTCGCGACATCCACCGTGCTCGCCTTCGACTGCTTCACGATGCCGAGTCCGACGGCCGTCCGGCCGTTGTACCTGGCGACCGACCGCTCGTCCTCGGCGCCCACCATGACGGCGGCAACGTCGCGCAGCCGGACCACGTCGTTCGCTTTCTGGAGGACGACCACGGCGCCGAACTCGTCGGGCGTCGTGAGGTCTCCGCGGGTCCGCACGGCGAACTCCCTCTCGGCCCCCTCCACCCTCCCCGCCGGTATTTCGGCGTTCTCGCGGCGGATGGCGATCTCC
>DATDQD010000132.1:0-20217 GCA_035292425.1 Bacteroidota bacterium | reverse complement strand
GCGTGGTAGGAATCGATGATCACCGAGACCCTGTCCGATTGCGCCGTCCTGTCGCGCCTCGTGAGCTGACGGTCGATGCCCGCCGGATCGGAGTCGTGGCAAAAGATCCCGAAGTAGATGTTGTCGTCGTCGAAGAGCGCCCGCACCGTCGTCCTCTCGGTGGCGGGGGAGCCTTCCGCCGGATTGTATTGGAGGAACCCGCCGACCGGCACCGCGGTCTCCCACACCGGCTCCGACAGCACGCCATCGATGGTGACGGGGGTCGTGCGCGCCGCCGCGACGATGTTCCTCGGCGACCCGCCGGCCAGAAGCTGTGCGGGACCGATCGGCAACACGATTGCGGCCAGGCTCACGATCAAAAGCGGTTTGGATATCATATTGGAAATAAAGACATTGACGCGCCGTATTGTATGGAAAACTCCGCCGCCTCACAACAGGCCCGGCCGGCCCGCATCCGCGCGATGTTCGACCGGATCGCCCCGACCTACGATCTCCTCAACCGCCTCATCAGTTTCGGCCTCGACACCGGCTGGCGGCGCGAGGCGATCGCACTGTTCCGCGAGTTTCCCGGCGGCTCGTTCCTGGACATCGCGGCAGGCAGCGGCGACGTTTCCCTGGAGCTCAGGACCCTCTCCCCCCGGTTTACCGCCGGAACCGACTTCTCGATCAATATGCTCCGGCAGTACGACCTCAAGATGCGGGCCGGATCGCCGGCCGGCCGTTTCGGGGCGGCCGCGTGCGACGCCCTCGCCCTCCCCTTCCGTGACCGCACGTTCGACGGCGCGATCACGGCGTTTGGCATCCGAAACTTCGCGGACCGGCCGTTATCCCTCCGGGAGATGCACCGCGTGCTCCGGCCGGGGGGGATCGCCGTCATCCTCGAGCTGACCGTGCCCGGGCACCCGGTCTTACAGCGCCTGTACGCACTGCACGCGAAGTACCTGCTTCCGGCCGCCGGCAGGATCATTTCAGGCGATTCGTCCGCGTACCGCTACCTCCCCGATTCCATCATGGCGTTTCCGTCGAACTCCGAATTCCTCTCTATAATGAGCGCCGCCGGCTTCGTCCGCACCGAAGCCCGTCCCCTCACCTTCGGGGCGGCGACGATCTTTTCGGGGCGGAAGCCCTGAACGATCACCGCGACAGCACCGCCACCGTCTCGACGTGGTCGGTGTGCGGGAACATGTCCACCGGCTGCACCGGGCCGGGCTTGTACCCCGCTTCTGTAAAAAACTTCACGTCCCTGGCCTGCGTCGCCGCGTTACAACTGACATAGACGACCTTCGCGGGGTAGAGCCGGATGATTTTACCGATCAGCTTCTCGTGGAGGCCGCTGCGGGGCGGGTCCACGACCACGACCGTGGGCGGGGGGATCCCGGCCAGCTCCGCCGAACCCGGGTCGAGTCCTTCGGGGAGCGCCGCCCTGATGAACCGGCAGTTCGTCACCCCGTTTTCCGCCGCGTTGCGGCCCGCGTCGGCAACCGCCGACTCGTTCACCTCGATCCCGACGATCTGCCCCGCGTGTTCCGAGATGTAGATCGCGATGGCGCCCGTTCCGCAATAAAGGTCGTAGACCACGTCGGACGGCGTGAACCCCGCCAGGTCGACGACGGCGTCGAAAAGCGCTTCCGCCTGGACGGTGTTCGTCTGGAAGAACGAATTCGCCGAGATGCGGTAGGAGTACCGTCCGATCTTTTCCCGGATCGTACCGGGTCCGTGGTACACCGCCTCGCGGTCGCCCTGTGCCACCATCGATTTGCGGTCGGTGATGTTGTTGACGACCGTGGTGATGCCGGGGAAACGGCCGAGGATGAACGACGAGTATGCCCTCATCTCCTCCGGCCGGTCGTCGGTCGTGACGATATTGACCATCGTCTCCCCCGTCTTCTTCCCCTCCCTGACAACCAGGTGCCGGAGATACCCCGAGTGGGTGCGGGTGGAATACGCGTCCACGCCCCGCCCGCAGAAATATTCCCCGGTCGCCAGGAGGATCGCTTCGCCGGACGGGGACTGAAGGCGGCATTCCCGGAGGCCGAGAATTTTATCGTAGCGCCCAGAGAGGTGAAGGCCGAGGACGAGGGTCCGGGGACGGTCGTCGGGCTGCGCGAATTCCTCGGGGGTGAGCCACCGGTCGTTGGAGAACGTATATTCCATTTTATTCCGGTAGTGGTACGGATCGGGGCACCCGAGCACCGGCCGGACATCGATCCCTCCTATCCCGCTGATTCTCTGGAAGACGTCGGTGACGCGCTGCCGCTTGAATGTCAGCTGGGCGTCGTAGGAGAGACTCTGCCATTGGCATCCCCCGCAGACGCCGAAGTGTGCGCACGCAGGCTCCGTTCTGAGCCCGGACGGCGAAAGGATCCGGACGGCCCTCCCGGCCAGGTACTGCTTCTTGATCCTGGAGAGCCGGACGACCGCCACGTCGCCGGGGACCGCGTCTTCGATGAAACAGACGAGTCCGCCGAACCGTCCGACGCTCGTTCCTTCGCCCGAGAGGCTGTCGGCCTTCACGGTGATCGTGTCCCCCCTGCGGAGTCCGGACACGGCCGGTGGCGCGTCTGCGATGAGGTCGGGCATACGGTGGTTGCGGGAGAAAGGTTGATTAAAATACACCGGGTGGGAAGAAAAGTCAAGGCCGGCGCCGCACGATCAAAACGACGACGTCCCGCGGCGACCTGCTCTTCCTCTACACCGACGGCCTCTCCGAATCGCGCAACGCGGCGATGGAGGAATACAGCGACGCGAGGGTCACGGCCCTCGTGGCCAGGGAATACCGGTCCAACCCCGAAGCCCTGATCCGGACGACGCTCGGGGACCTTTCCTCCTTCCGGGGTCCTCAGTCGAAGTTCGACGACCTGACGATCATGGCGTTGAGGAGGATGGCGGAGCGGGCGTGAACGCCCTGTTCCGCACCATCCTCTCCATGTCGTACGGCGCCGGGTCTCCTCCCAGGTACGTATGGAACCAGTCGAGGTGCGCGTTGTAGTAGAGCGGCATCGAGCGGACCGACGACGGCCAGTGACCGTCGTTCGGGAAGACGATCAGCCTTGAGGGCACGCCCATTTTCTGGAGGCCGGTGAAAAATTCGAGGCTCTGCGTGTACGGCACCCTGTAGTCCTTCTCCCCGGTGATCACCAGGCAGGGGGTCCTGAAGTTCCGGACGGAGTTGTTCGGCGAGAGGCTCTGATACAGCTCCGACGTCCAGGGTGTCCCGCCGAGGTCCCATTGCGGGAACCAGAGTTCCTCGGTGGCCCCGTGCATCGCCGTGAGGTTGTAAACGCCCATCATCGAGGCGATCGCCTTGAAACGGGTTGTGTGCCCCTCGAGCCACATCATCATGTATCCCCCGTACGACCACCCCATCGCCCCCATCCTGTCCCTGTCCACCCAGGAAATTTTTTCCAGCGAGTCGGCGACGGCCATGACGTCCCGGTAGACCCTGCCGTTCCAGTCCTTCGAGATGGCGGCGGTGAATTCCTGGCCGTATCCGGTCGAGCCGTGGGGGTTCGGCATCGCGACGATGTACCCCGACCCGGGATACACCTGCCAGTCGCCGCGGAACGCGTCGGCCCACTGCGATTGCGGACCCCCGTGAACATTAATAATGAGGGGATATTTTTTGGCCGGATCGAAATTGTGCGGCTTGACGATGAACGTATGGATCTTCCTTCCGGTCGGTGAGCTGATCCACATCTCCTCGGCCGGACGGATGTCCACCTCGTCAGCGACGGGCTGATTGATGAATGTCAGGCGCTTGAGGTCCTTTCCTTCAGACGAACAGCGCCAGAGATCGACCGGGTCTCCCACCGACCTCCTGCCGAAGACAATGCTGTTCCCGTCGTCCGACACCGTGAAGGCATCGATCGTCTTCACGTCGACGATCTTCCGGATCCTCTTCGACACCGCCTCGATGTTGAAGAGGGGAACGTGCCCCCCGACCGGCGCGGTGAAATAGATGCTCCTCGAATCGGGGGCCCAGCGGATGTCGCCGATCCAGTTGTCGAAGGCCCCGGAGATGATCGTCTTCGTCCCGGCGGAACGGTCGTAGAGCGCCAGGCGGATCCAGTCGGATTCGTATCCCGGTACGGTCTGGATCTTATACGCGATGTACTTCCCGTCGGGCGAATACTGCGGGTTGCCGTCGTACCCCCTGTTGTCGGCGGTGATGTTCTTCGGCTCGCCGCCGCTGAAGGGTATCAGCCAGAGGTCCTTGTTCGTCGATTCCGCCTGGTCGGCGTCGTGGTTCGAGACGAGGCAGACTTCGCGGCCGTCGGGGGACCAGACGTACCCGACCCCACCCTGTTCCCATGCGGGCCAGTCCCACGTTCCCGGGGTAAGGTCGGTATAGGCGCCGGTGACCATGTCGAAACGGATTGTGTGGGTGGCCTTCCCCCGTTTCCAGTCGGTCCAGTGACGGTAGAGCAGACCGTCGGCCATGTACGCCTGGATCGGGCCGTTGCTCACCGTACTGTCGTTGTATGCGTTGCAGGCGTCGTCGGCCCCGCAATCCGGGAACACGTCGGCCGGGAAGAGGAGCGATCTCCCGTCCGGGCTGAGCGCGGCGCCGGCCGCTCCCATGGAGAAATTCGTGATCCGTTCGGGCGTACCGCCCGTCGGGGCGATTTTCCAGACCTGCGGACCGTTCTCCCGGGAGGAAGTGAAATAGAGTGTCTTGCCGCCGGGAGCCCAGAATGGATGATTGTCCGCCGAGGGATGGTTCGAGATGTTTTTCATCTCACCGCCGCTCATGTTCAAGACGTAGACCTCGGAATTCGCCTTTCCTTTTTCGAGCATGTTCTCGGTGACGACGAACGCAATCAGTTTCCCGTCCGGGGAGATCTGCGGGTCCGAGACGCCTTTTAATTTGTAAAGATCGGCGAGATGGAAGGCCCGTTTCTGGGCGGAAAGCGGGAACGCGCTGAGGACAATCAGCAGAGGCAGAAGGAATTTCTTCATGGAATTCTCCTGGGTGAGACAATTTTCGGATGAAGAACGGAGGGGAAAAATGACCGGGGAATTTACAAAATTTCGTCCGATTGAACAATACCCCGACAATCCCGTACGTCCAATGCTCGATGGTTGCATCGCCGCCCCACCCGGACTCAGGCTGATCAAAATTGAAAAAGATATGCCATATTTTTCCCATCAATTCTCACACTTGAGAGCGGGTACACCGGGATCCTCCCCCCCCTCCCGGATCTATCCCGAAATCAGAACGATTCAACTATTTTCACCAATGAACGAGGAGGGAGGTTTGTGGTATGGAGTTTGCATTTCAAAATGCGTAAAATTTCCCATCTCATCCCATCATATCATCCATCACCGGACCGGGCCAGCGGTCGATATTTCGAAGGAGACGCCATGAAATCTATGATACCCGTTCTTGTGTTACTGCTCTGCATCATCTGCATACCGTCATCCGCATTTTCCCAGACATACGCCGGATCGCAAACCTGCCAGGGCTGCCACAGCAGTTCATTCGTCGGCGGGACGCAATATCCGGAGTGGCAGCAGACGCTCCATTCGAAAATTCATCTGAAACCAGACACGGTCTCCGTCCGTCCTCTCGCATCATTCACGAACGGGGACAGCGTCTCGATGGGCGCGTCGTACGGCAACGCGAAAGTGTACCTCAACCGTGTGGGAAACGATTTCTTCGCGCAGATCGGCGAGGGCGGGACCACCTACAAGATCGCCTACACGTACGGGTGGGGATTCAAACAACGCTACCTCGTCAGGATCGATACGAGCTATTACATCCTGCCGGTCCAGTTCAACCTGAAAGGGTATCTGGATAACTCCACGGGAAACTGGGTGACCTACAATCCCAATAAGTGGTTCACCGCGGGCGGAGCACCGATCGCCGTGAACACCAACTCCTTCAGGAAAAATTCCTGGGACAAGAACTGCGTGGGCTGTCACGTCACGGGGGGTAAAGTCGAGACCGTCGTGAGCGGCGCCGATACATCGTGGCATTCCACCTGGGCGAACAACAGCTCGGAACTGAACATCCTCGTCGGCTGCGAATCGTGCCACGGCCCGTACCAGGGCGGCGGCGGACCGGGTCACCAGATGAACCCGGCGAATCTCGCGACGAAGGCCGCGAGAATTGAGGTCTGCGGACAGTGCCACAACCGCGCGTCATCGTGGAGGGGCACCGGACTCGTCGGCACACACGAATACCCGAAGAACGAACTCGACGGCACGTATTTCAATCCCGCGGACACCGTACACCCGCTCGCCGAATTCATGAACTTCGCGACGCCCCCGAATGCTTCAGGCGGACCCGGCACGTGGCCCGACTCGGTTACCGCGCGCCAGCACCACCAGCAGTACCAGGAGATACTCGGCTCCGCGCATTACAACAACCCCTTCGTGGAAATGACCTGCTTCACCTGTCATGCGGCGCATGGTCCGAATCTCCGCAGCCATAACCTCCGCGATTCGCTTACGGTGGGAACGGACAAGTTCGAGGTGGAGAACGACAACAACACGCTCTGCCTGGCGTGCCACGCGACGCAGGGGCCCTTTTCGGGGATTTCCAAATCGTGGGTCTCCGATCCCGTCACCTACAAGGATTCGATCGGCCTCGTGGTCAATCAGCACACCAAACACGGAGTGTACGACCCCGAGAACCTCTCGGCCACCGGCGGCATCGGCAGGTGCTCCAAGTGCCATATGACGAAGACGGCCAGTTCGGCATTCGCGTACGACATCCACACGCACACCTTCAACGTCGTTCCCCCGATCGCGACGATCAAGTACTCCGGGGTGACCACTCCCACGCTGGGAATGATCAATACCTGCGCCGCCTCCTGCCACAGGAACCCCTCGGGCTCCACCGCCAATGTCCCCTCGTTCGGGATCGGGTCCGACGCCACCCTGACGAACTGGGCCGAAGCCACGGACCTGCAGCTTGCGGATTCGCTCTGGGCGGCCTGGCTTTCGTGGGGATTCACGGGCGTGAAGGAAGTTGCGGATGTTCTGCCGAAGAAGTACGACCTCTCGCAGAACTACCCGAACCCGTTCAACCCGACGACGACGATCGTGGTCGATCTGCCCGCCTCCGGAAACGTGAAGATGGCGATCTACGACGTCACGGGGCGTGAGATCGCAACGCTGATGGAGGGGTTCCAGGAATTGGGACGCTACGAGGTGACGTGGAACGGCCTGAACAACATCGGTTTCCCGGCCGCAAGCGGCATCTACTTCTATACGCTCGAAGCGGGCGACTTCAGGGATACCAGGAAGATGATCATGATGCGATAAGGCCGCGCATCGGCCAGGGAACGGACACTTCGCGGCCCGCTCCCCGGAACGTCCGGCAACCGTCGAGGGCGGGATTCCTCCCGCCCTCGCGTTTTATCACCGGGCCTGCCGCCCGGGACCTCGTCCGGAACGCTGAACGGCGGTAGTCCTCCGGGTTACCGCAGGTACGCCAGGATCTCCCCGCTCCCGGGCTCCGTGGTGGAAGGGAAGACGGCGAGCAACTCGCCCGTCTCGCCCACCAGGTACTTGTGAAAGTTCCACTTCGGCCCGGCGGAGTTCCACCCGTTCAGCGACTTGTCGGTCAGCCACCGGTAGATCGGGTGCTTCCCTTCGCCCACCACGGAAATCTTCTCCGACATCGGGAACGTTACGCCGTACGTGAGTCGGCAGAATGAAGCGATCTCTTCGTTCGACCCCGGCTCCTGACCCATGAAGTCGTTTGCGGGGAACCCGACGACCGCGAGCCCGTCTTTCTGCTCCTCGTAGAGTTTCTCGAGGTCGTCGTACTGCGGCGTGAAACCGCATTTCGAGGCGACGTTGACGAACAGGATCTTCTTCCCCCTGAAGGCGGAGAGTTTGACTTCATTCCCGTCGATCGACCTGTATGAATAATCGTAAATGGACTTCACGCTTCCGGCCCCTTCGGGTTTTTGCGACGGGCTGAAGTATTTCATGCCGAAGTAACCAAGGATGGAGACGATGGCGATGATGCCGGGGATGATGATATATTTCATGATGACGGGTATTCCTTCGGCGAATTCACCCGACGGAAGATTTTTCCTCGGTGCGAAGCGCGATCCCCACTTTTTTCAAGAACTCCGCCGGCAGTTCGCCGCCGGCAAAAATAAAGACCGCATCGTTGGCGACCGTGCTTTCAAAGCCGGCCGATGTCTTGAGCGTCACGGCGTCCGGAGTGATCACCGTGACTTCAGAAGAAAATTCAACCCTGACCCTTCCCGATGACATCATCGAGCGTATATTCTTATCGTTCTTTTCTTTCAGCCGGACGAAGTCCTCGCGGCGGTAGCTGAGCGTAACGGTATTGCCCTTCTGCCGCGCGAGCGCGACGGCGGCCTCCACCGCGCTGTCGCCGCCTCCTACGACGAGCAGGTTGTTCTCCGTATAGGTCTCCGCCTCGATCAGCCGGTAGTATATTTTCGGGAGGTCCTCCCCCTTCACGCCGAGCTTCCGGGGGCTCCCCCTCCTGCCGATGGCCAGTATCACCGAGCGGGATTCGAACGACGCTCTGTCGGTCGTAACGCGGAAGATGCCGCCGGAAGATTCGATGGCCTTGACTTTCTCATGCTGGCGTACCGGGATCCCGAACCGGCGGACGGACGAAACGAAGATGTCGAGCAGTTCCTCCTTGCTGATCTCCGGCCCCTCGAACTTTCCGTAGAGCGGAAGTTCCACCGGGGTCGTCAGGACGAGTTTTTTCCTCGGATAATGAAGGATGGAACCGCCGAGCGAGTCCTGCTCGACGACGCCGAAAGAGAGGTTCCGGTATTTCGCGCTCAACGCCGCCGCGAATCCCGCCGGACCGGCGCCCACGATGAGCACGTCGAGCGCCCCGTTTCGCTGCGCCGGCCGGACCGAGGCGATGTGATCGATCGACGCCATGGCCTGGTTGAAGGCATTCCGAATCAGGCCGATGCCGCCCACCTCCCCCGCGAGATAGAGTCCCGGGACGTTCGACTGGTAATGTTCGTCGTAGAGCGGAATTTCCATCCCCGCGCGCGGCCGGCCGAACCCCATGGTGATCGCCCCGACGGGGCAGGCCTCCACGCAGAGCTCGTGACTCACGCAGCGAGTCCCGTGGATCACCGCTGCCACCCCGCCGACGATGCCGAGGACGTGTTCGGGGCACGCCCGGACGCAGCTCGCGCAACCGATGCAATCCGTGATGTCGATCCTGGGGTGGAGCGTCGCCGGGTCGGTGAGGCCGGCCTTCGATGCCCTGAGGTGGCTTTCACGCGCCGTCCTCTTCCTGCGCGCAGCGCGGACCCAGTAGGGAACGGCGATCACCGCGACCAGGAAGAGAAATATGGTGAACGTGATGACCGACTCCATCAGAACCTCCAGCTGAGACTTCCCGAGAACAACCGGTAATCCGAGATCGAGCCGAACGAGAGCTCGCCGCTGAGCATCAGATAGAGCGGGTTCGAGAGGGCGAAGCTCAGGTCCGCGCCCAACGACCTGGTCCGGCTCTCTTCCGGCCCCCGTTCGAAATCATGAAGGTAGTACTGATACCGCAGGCCGGCGTCCGCGGACACCCCGACCGAACGCCGCAGTGAGAACGCGTACCCCGTCGACGCGGCGAGGGATGATTTATTGAGCGAATGCGAGGCCCTCACAGCCACACCGCTCTGCAGGATGTTGTCGTATCCGACGCTCACCGTGTTGGAGTACTCCTCCCCGAAACCGTCGGGCGTCGTCCGGGGCGAATACTGCTCCCGGATGTTGAATCCCCAGCCGGGGAAGAGACGAATTGAAACGGACGGACTGACCCAGAGGCGGTCGTCCTTCATGGAATCCGGCAGGACAGAGACAAGCGAGAGTGGATAGACCGGACGCCATGCCGTCATCCCGGCGCCGACGGTCAGCATGTCCGACGCGCGCCAGCTGAGATGCGCAATCAGTGAAGTGAGTTTCGGCTTGCTGACCACGGTCGAATTTTTGACGGAGAGGAAATCGACCTCCGATTGGGCGCTGAAAAAGAGCGCCCGCGACGGCGCGAGGGTGGCGGAACCGCTCAACACGCTCCGCTCGGCGGAGGACCGTAAAAATGATTTCGAGTAACCGGCGGTCATCGACCAGCCGAACGGTTCGACCGATGAGGCGCCCGCGAAGACCATCACCTTTTTCCAGTCGGAGATGAATTTCTCCTGCCTGAAGTCCGGCTCGAAACCGGCGGCCGCCCCGATTTCAACGATCCCGACTTTTCGCGACGCAACCAGGCCGTCGATATAGCCCGACGGGAGGCCCGCGAACGGAAATAACCGACCGAGACCGGCCCGGTTGAGCGAATCGTCAAACTCGACGGAGAGCCTGTACACGCGGCTCCGGTTGACAGCTCCCGAGGTGAACGGGCCCGACGTGCCGGTCACCGAAGACCGCAGGACGCCGGCGATCTCGAAGCGGACGGGCGCGCCTGACGCATCACCCCTGAGGTTCAACGAGAGCGACGGCTGGGTCACCGTCGCCGCGGACGATCCGGGAATGTAGGTCTGATATTGCGCAGACACTCTCCCCCGCACGGTCACGGCCGGCGCGTCGCGTGGGTACTTCCGCGGGCCCGCCGAAGTCGTTTCGGCCGCGACCCCGGGCGACAGGGCCGGGACGGAGGAATCCGGGACCGGTGGTTCCCCCTGCGGGACCGCGAGGCGGACGACCACAGCGTCACCCTGCCTCGGCGCCCGGGTGGACGCGACCACCCTGCAGGCGGAGGACTTCGAGCTCACGGCGAAGATCTTCAGGGTTGCGACCGTGTCGGCGCCGTCCACCACCCGGACGAGCGTGGAGTCCTTTACGCCCGAAGGCGATCCGAGCGAGACGTAATACACGTCGCCGGAAACGTACGTGATCGTTCCCCGGCGAACGTTTGCGGTCTGCGCCCCGGCACAGAGCGGGGAAAGCGCGAGGATTCCTATGACGAGAAGTCCGGGCCTCATACGTTCCGGTGACATGTGTAACAGGAAGTCCTGCTGTAGATATAATCCCTGACCCCGCCGTGACGTCCGTTCGTTTCGGCCGGGCTGTGAACATGGCAGGTGATGCACGTGAAGACCGTGTAATCGGCCGGCGCGTCGTGACAATCGGAACATGAAGTCCATTTGCCCCTGTGCTTCCCGCTGTAGACCCGGAAGTACTGCCCGTCGTGGTCGAACGTCGAGGGAGACCAGGCGCCCGTCGTATGGCACGGCGTGCAATCATGCCCCCAGTTCGGTATCACGTGGTTCGGATCGACGACCCCGGTATACTCCGCCTGATGGCACTGGTAGCAGTCGGTGTAGGTCAGCGAATAATTTCCGCCCGTGTGGCAGTCGGCGCAGGGCGTCGTCGCGTGTTTCCCCGTCAGCGCGAATCCGGTGAGGTTGTGGTCGAACGTGGCCGGTTTCCAGGCCGCGGTGGTGTGGCACGACAGGCAATCGTGGCTGAAACCTCCTGTGACATGGCCCGGCGCGAGAGCCAGCGTGAAATCGGTTTCGTGACAGCTGAAGCAGTCCGTCGGCAGTTTCCCGAGTGTGATTCCCGGATGACATTCCGAGCAGGCGACTGCCCTGTGCGCTCCGGTGAGCGGAAACACGGTGACGTCGTGATCGAAGCTCCCTTTCCACTCCGCAGCCGTGACTTTGTGACACACGGCACAGTCCACCGTAAATCCCTGTACCATATGGCTCGGCTCCATCGTCCCGGCATATTCCGACCGGTGGCAGGAGATGCACTCCGGGGAAGTGGACGCGAATCGACGCGGCGCTGCGCTGGCGTGGCAGCTTTCGCAATCCGCGTCGAGGTGCCGGCCGACCAGCGGGAAACGTGTCTGCTGGTGCTTCTGGCGCATGTCGGTGACCGTCCATGAGGTCATCATGTGACACCGGAGGCAGTCCGAGCCCAGTTCCGAATTATGCACGTCGGTGTGGCAGGAGAGGCAGTCGCGCTTCGTCCCGGCGAATGACAGGTCGCGGTGGCACGATTTGCACTCAAGGAACCGGTGCTGACCGGCCAGCTCGAAACCCGTCGATTCGTGCCGGAACTTCGCGTCGGCGCGCATGAGCCACGAGTTCGTCGTGTGGCAGTCCAGGCACGGCGTCGCGAGCTTCCCGTGCGGCGATTGCTGGCCGTAGCCGAGGGTGGCGGCGGCCAGGAACGCGGGTAGAATAAACGTTTTCATCGGCTATCCTTTTTCTGATGACACGATTCACAAGCTGCGGCGAGCGGTTTGTACCTGGTGAACTGTACGCCGTCGGCGGTTTCCCTCAGGTGACACGCCGCGCATTTGACCCTGGCGTGGGCGCCGCTCAGTGAAAAGCCGCTCTGTTTATCATGGTCGAAGATCAGCCGGGTCCAGCCCGCGGCCGGATGGCACCGGGCGCACTCCGTTTTACCGGCCGCGGCAAACTGACCGCGGTGTTCGTCCTTGTGGCAGCTCTCGCAGGTCGCCGGCAATTTTTTGTATTTCACCTCCCCCGCAGGCCTGGACGTAATCTCCTTGTGGCACGCTTCGCACCGGATCGCCGCGTGTTTCCCCTCCAGCGGGAAGGACGTCAGTTTATCATGGGCGAACGCCGTCCCTTTCCAGCCGGCGGTCGAGTGGCACGACGAGCATCCTCCCTGCTTCATCTGCGGGGCGAACTGGCCCTTGTGAACATCGGCATGACACGCCTCGCAACGCGGATCTTTCATCCTGAAGTTCCACGGCATACCCGCCGGACCCTTTCGATGGCAGTCGATGCAGAGCGTCGCCATATGCCCGCCCGTCAGCGGCCAGGATGTCTTCTGGTGCCGCCCGAAGGTGAACGTCGACGGGGAGTACGCACGGACGGTGTGGCATGGCGCGCAGTCGTTCCCGTACGACTTCACGAACGCCCCGTCGTGCCGGTCCTCGTGGCAGTCGGCGCAGCGGCCGAAAGAACGAAGGAAGACCGCGTCGAAAGTTCTCCCCGGCGCCATCGCGTGACACGATAAGCATTTCACCTTCGCGTGGGCGCCCTCCAGCGGGTACCGGGTGCGGCCGTGATCGAACGGCTTCTCCAGGGACTTCTTCCAGCCGGCCGCATCGTGACAGGTCGTGCATGCGCCATTGACCGCACCCGCCCGGTGAGGCGACGCGTGGCACGGCGTGCAATCCGTATACGTTTCCGGGGGCATCGGGCCGAACTTCTTCCCCCCCTCCGCTCCGCCGGGCTTGTGGCATTTATCGCACGACACGCCGGCATGCTTCCCGACGAGCTGGAACTTCGTCCTGGAATGGTCGAACGATCCGACCTCCTTCCATCCCGACGAACGGTGACAGGTGGAACACTCCGGCCCGAATTTTCCCTTGTGAACGTCGGCATGGCAGTCGGCGCAGCGCGACACCAGGCCGAGGTAGGTTTGCCAGGAATCTTTCGCGAGGAGGTCCTTGACGAGGGGGTCCCTGATGAACTTCCCGATATGACAGTCCGCGCAGGAGATCTTCCCGTGTTTCCCGGAGAGGGTGAACCCGGTGAGGTCGTGGTCGAACTTCTCCGGGTCGAACAGGTAGGTTTTCGCGTCGACGCCGAGGTGCTCCTTATGGCACGCGATGCACTCCTGCCGTATGGCCGACACGGCATGGTAACCGGTCTTCCGCTCCAACAAGCCCCGGATTTCCCGGTGGCACTCGAGGCATTTCGACCCGGCGATTTCCTTTCCGACCTCGTGACAGGTCGTGCAGTTCGTCGGGCCTTCCAGACGGCTGTGCGCCGCCGAAAGGGGACCCGGCGAAAACTGGGCGGACGACGGCGTTTTAACCATGAACGTCAGGAGCGCCACGGCGAGTACGTATCCGGTTTGTACGCGACCACGGTTCATCCTCATGCCTTCAGAAGATCCAGGTGTAACCGAGCAGCAGCACCACGGTGACGTGCGCGGCCAGGGTGAGGAACATGATGATCGAGAACGGCAGGTGGATGACATGCCAGTAGTGAAACAGCCGGCCCGCCTGGGAGACGATCAGCGATTTGCGGACCAGCGATTCACGCGCCCAGGCGGAGGCGCGGAGCCTCGACTCCGTGGCCTGATCAAGGTGGCTCCTTTCCAGCGCCACGTCGATCCGCCGGTGGATTTCACGGGAGACCTTCGACAGGAGGCGGAACGCGCGGATGGTTTCACCGAGCGACTCCGGTTTGTGGAATGCACCGAATCCCCCGTCCATGATGCCGATGATGCCCTGGCCGGCCGGCGTGGCTTTCAGTTCCTCGGACAGGGAACGGATTTCCTCGTCGATTTCACGGTCGGAGAGCGCCAGCCCCTCGAGGTTGCGCGGTATCTGCGCGTAGAGGTACCGGCCGAGCAGCCCGGACGACACGATCGAAACCATCGTCCAGAGTGTGATTGCGGCGATACCGCCCGCCTTGAAGGTGCTGTGATAGACGATGAGGATCGGGCCGAGGAGGCAGAGAAAGATGTGAAACGTGAGCCAGCCGGAGAGCTGGCCGAGGCCCGAGAGACTTCTCAATCTTTTGCGGGTCATGTAGGTGGTGACCCCCACGACGATCATCAGGCTGCCGACGATGCCCAGTCCGTGAGAATAGACCCCGGACGGTTTCATGATCGCGTAATCGTGGCGAAAGGGTCGGAGTTCCAGCGCCGTGAGATAGTAGCTGCCCCCGTAGAGGCCCAGCGCGATCACCGCGGAGAGCGCGATGAGCGCCAGGAAGAGTCCGAAGGCCTGGTGTGAGGATTTTTTCATCAATTATTGCGTCCGGGACCATCCGCGCGTTATTCCATAAAAGACTGTAATATAGCCGGCGTGTTGATCCCGACGACGCGGAATGTGCGTTGGAGCACATCGGTGCGGCGGAAATATTCATGTTTTATTGATGAAAACCAATGTCCTTCGGGTGGGTGGGGAGTCGAGGAGGACCGCGCCGGGAGGAATGGCCTGCGGGTCGACCTTGGGTACGGACCTTCTCCTTTCAGCGGTTCCCTGCCGGCGCATTTTCAACGGCCCCGGAGGGCATGATCGTATAGGAATGGGTGAGCCGCACCGACGGTTTGAGCATCGCGTGGACCGCGCAGTATTTCGTGGTCGAAAGCTCGATCGCGCGCTCGACGTCCGCCGGTTTAACGCCGTCGCCGTAAACGACGTACTCGATATGGACGTCGGTGAACACCTGAGGGTGCTCCTCGCTCACCTTCGCGGTGAGCCGGATCTCGAGGTCCGTCATCGGGGCGCGCTTCCTCGTCAGGATCGAGATGACGTCGCTCGCCGTGCAGCCGCCGAGTCCCATCAGGATGAGTTCCTTCGGACTCGATCCCGCGCTGCTCCCCCCGAAGGCGGGCGATCCGTCCATCATTACCCAGTGGCTTGAATCGCTTTTCCCCGCGAGGGTAATTCCCTGCACCTGCCTTACAATCGCCTGCTTGTCAGCCATGATTCATATTCTCCAAGGTCGCTGATCGCTTCGAAAAACGGGCCCCCGACGCCCAGAACGGCCCGTATTCATTGAATTTATGAAATCCCCCGCTCATATGATGCCCGGATCCGGAAAACGATTCTGAGCGGCTTAAAAAACTTCTTCGTTTTCATTCGAAATCTGTTAAATTGTATACGCTCCGGCCGGGTGGGCGTTGAGCGGGCAGCCGGAGGCCCGATGCTCGCCGCACCCGATTTTGAGACATTACCGACGAGGTTGGATGGAAACAGGAAAAACCGTATTCGACCAGACATTCTGGAACAGCGTCATACCGAAATACCACGCCCCGCGCGTTCGTAGCAGCCTCTGGCAAATCTGTAACTCTTTTCTCCCGTTTTTCGCACTCTGGTACCTGATGGTACTCAGCCTGGAGGTGAGCTACGTCCTCACGCTGGCGCTCGCGGTGATCTCGGCGGGATTCATGGCCCGGATCTTCATCATCCAGCACGACTGCGGCCACGGGTCTTTTTTCAGGTCCCAGAAGACCAGCGACATTGTCGGGATGATTGCCAGCGTTCTCACGCTCACCCCTTACCATTACTGGAGAAAAAGCCACGCGATCCATCACGCCGGCGCGGGCAAACTCGACAAGAGGGGGATCGGCGACATTTATACGATGACGGTGGACGAATTTCTCGGTAAAACGCGGTGGGGAAAATTTAAATACCGGCTCTACAGGAATCCCATCGTCTTATTCGTCTTCGTGCCGACCTTCCTCTTCGCGGTGCTCTACCGTTTCCCCATTTCCAGGATGAACGCGCTCCGCAGGGTCGAGATCAGCGTCTACCTCACCAACCTGGCGATCGCCGCCGCGGCCACCGGCCTTATTCTCCTCGTGGGATGGAAGACGTTCCTCGCGATCCAGATACCGATCACGATCGCGACGTCCTCCCTCGGCATGTGGCTCTTTTACGTCCAGCACCAGTTCGAGGACACCTACTGGAGCGACAACAACGAGTGGGACTTCGGCATGGCGGCGCTCCACGGCAGTTCGTTCTACCGTCTGCCGAAAATCCTGCAGTGGTTCACCGGCAACATCGGTTTTCACCACGTCCACCACCTCAGCCCCAAGATTCCGAACTACCTCCTCGAAAAATTTCACGAGGAAGTTCCGGTCGTCCAGAAGGCATCGGTCCTGACAGTACGCACGAGTCTCAGGAGCCTCCCGCTCACGCTCTGGGACCCGCGCCAGAAGAAGCTCATCAGTTTTTCCCAGTTGAAACGAGCGTACGCCCGGCAGGCAGTCGCCGCGTAAATGGAAATTATGATTCCGTCGGGGAATCACCAAAGCATCACGCGCGAAGGGCTGGTCAGGTAGAAGCCGTCTTCGCCAGCTCCACGGCGACCTCCTTCAGTTTCCGCTGATCGATCTTGCCGCTCCCGAGGACCGGAAAGGAATCCACGCGGTAGAACTGGTTTGGCTTCGGGACCCAGAGATTCGGGAGCCCGGATGACTGGAGTTTGTCGATGCATTCCTTCAGTTTTTCCGGCTCCAGCAGGTGCAGGACCACCAGTTTCTCCCCCCTCCCCTCGTCCGGAACACCGGTCACCGCGAAGGACTGGTCCGGAGAGGCGAGTATTTCCTGGAGATTTTCCTCGATGCGGATGTGCGGGACCATCTCGCCGCCGATCTTGCTGAAGCGGCTCAGGCGATCGGTGATCCGGACAAACCCGTCCTCGTCCACCGAGGCGATGTCCCCCGTGACGTACCAGCCCTCCCGCAGGACCTCTGCTGTCTTCTCCGGTTTGCCGAGATATCCCACCATGACGTTCGGGCCCTTCACGAGCATGAGTCCCTCCTCCCCAACCGGGAGCGGGTCGAACGTCTCGGGATTCACAATCCTGACCGTGACGCCGGGGAGAGGGTGGCCGATCCTGCCGCGTTTCGCGCCGACCTGGTGAAAACCGGCCGCCCTGAAATCGTGCGCGTTGACCGCCACCGCCGGCGAACACTCGGTGCATCCGTACCCTTCCATCGGCCTGATTCCGAATTTCTCCTCGAAGGCGGCCGCAAGAGGCTCCTGGAGTTTTTCGGCCCCGGTCACGACGTACTGAAGGCTCCCGAAATCCCCGCCGTCGCACTTCCGCAGATAGGTCTGTAAAAACGTCGGCGTGGCCATCAGGAAGGTCACGACATTTGTCCGGACCAGTTCCCCGATCGACTGCGCGTCGAAGGGATTCGGGTGGAATATCACCCCCACCCCCCTCGTCGCGGGGAGCATCATCGTCGCGGTGAACCCGAACGAGTGGAAGAACGGAAGGATCCCGAGGAACCGGTCGGACTTTTTGAAGGCGAAGACCTGGGAGAGCTGGGCGATATTTGAGGCCACGTTATAGTGCGAGAGGATCACGCCCTTGGGATCTCCCGTGGAACCGCTGGAGAAGATCACCGTGGCCGTATCGTCGAGCGCCGCGGCCCGCCGTCGCCCCAACGAGCGTTCGAGCAGCAATGCCGGCAGGCACCATGTTTTAACGAGGGCCAGGATTTTTTCCCCCCGCCGCGGGTCCCCGGCGATCTCTTCCAGGAACAGGAGCGGACCGGGGAGCGTTATTTTGACTTTCTCCAGGAAGGCCTTCGACGTGACGATCGACGCAAGTCCGCATTGCGCGGCGCATGAAGCGATGACGTCGGCGGAGGCCGTGTAATTCAGGTTGACCGGGACCCTGCCCGTCAGGAGCGCCGCGAAGTTGACGAGGGCCCCGGCGATGGACGGAGGCAGGAGGATGCCGACATGCTTCTGGCCTTCCCAGCTTTTTCTCAGGCGGCCGGCCAGAAAGACGCACCTGGTCAGGGCCGTCCCGAGCGTCATCGACGGCGTCCGCTGGTCGCCCATGGCGAACCTGAAGGGATGCGCCCGCGCCATCGAAACGAACGACCTCTGGAGCGGCCTCAGCTGGGACCTCCGGTAGTGCCACGAATCGGTCCCGAGTTCCTGCACCGCCTGGCGCACGTCGAAGGGCTGGGAATGACCGGGCATCGCCTTCCCATAACTGACGGTGACCGGATACGGGATACGGTCCGGGAACTTCCAGAGGAACCGTCCTTTTTCGAAGCTGAAAATGCTCCCCCAGACGCCGTCGAGGTTCACGGGGATGATCGGCGCGCGCACGTCGCGCATGATGATCTCGAACCCCCTGCGGAAGGGTAGCATCTGGCCGATCCGCGTGATCTGCCCTTCGGCGAAAATGCACACGACTTCGCCGCGTTTGATCGCGTCTCCGGCCTCCCGGAGAGAGTGGATCATCTCCCTCGGCCGAAGCTGGGACGAGATCGGGATGCAGCGGAGAATTTTCGCGAACGGCCTGATGAGCGGATGATCGTAGAGCTCCTTGAGCATGACGAACCGGACGTTCCTGTCCGTCGAGGCGATCAGGAGAAGGGCGTCGACCATCGACATATGGTTCGAGACGAAGAGCGCTCCGCCCTTCGGCGGTATATTGTCCCGACCGGCCACGCGGATCCGGTACACGGAATGGGTCAGGAGCCAGAGCACGAACCGGAGCAGGGCGTCGGGCAGGAGGACCAGCACGTAGACCGTTCCCGCGATCGTCACCGCTGCGCTCAGGAGGAAGATCTCCGCGGGCCCGGCGCCGACGACATTCACGAGGACGTAATAGACGCCCGAGCCGAGGAAGACGCCGACGAAGGAAAGCAGGTTGGCGGCGGCCAGGATCCCGCCCCTGTGCTCGCCGGACGGCCGGTGCTGGAGGAGCGCGTTGATAGGGACGACGAAAAACCCGCTCGAGAATCCGAGCGCCGCGACGACCACGGCCACCCCGACGTATCCGAGCCCGGCGTAGCCCAGGATGCCGACGGTCACCGTCAGCCCGATCGACCCCGCCGGAATCAGGCCGTATTCGATTTTCCTCCCCGAAAGGTATCCGGCCGAATAACTCCCGAACCCCACTCCGACCGCGAGGATGGCCAGGAGGTACGAGGCGTACTGTTCGTCGATCCGGAGCACGTCCGTGCCGTAGAGCAGGAGGTTCAGCCGGAACATCGAACCGAGGAACCAGAAGTAGGTGTTCCCGAGGACCGACAGCGCCAGCACGCGGTCGCGGCGGATGTACCGCATCTGCGTCGAGAGGTCGCGCAAGATGTTGACCGTGAATCTACGGGCGGGGTCCGCGGCCGGAAGTTCGCCGATCATGAAACTCGTGACGAGGCCGGCCAGGCCCAGGCCGACGAGGACGAGGCCTGGAACGAATGGCATCGTTCCCCGCCAGGCGTAGAGGACCCCTCCGAAGGCGATGCCGGTGACGATCGCGACGACCGTCCCGAGCTCCAGTATCCCGTTCCCCCACGACAACCGTTTCTGGGGAAGCACCTCCGGCATCATGCCGTACTTGGACGGCCCGAAGAGGGCGCTCTGCATGCTCATCAGGAAGACCGTCGACAGGAGGAGGTAGAGGTTGGCGCTCAGGATCGCGAAGAACGCGAGCATCATCGCGCCGATCTCGAAGATTTTTGTGCCGATGGTGACCGACCGCTTGCTGTAGCGGTCGGCGAGGTAACCGCCCGTCATCGAGAAGAGTATGAACGGAAGCGCGAAGAGGGCCTGGACGGTGGGGACCAGCTGGTTGCGGACCTCGGTGGTGAAGCCCATCCCGATGATCATCAGGGTCACGAGGTTCTGGTAGGCGTTGTCGCTGAACGCTCCCTGGAACTGCGTGACGATCAGGTTCCAGAAGCTCCGGAGACCGGTGAAATGGGGATCTTCCCGGCGCGTCATTCCCCGGACCCCGGCCGCGGTTATTGCTTTTTGAAGACCACCGTCAGGCCGTC